>JBKEDN010000167.1:0-6985 GCA_047975435.1 Draconibacterium sp.
GTCTCTATTTACACTATGCAAAGTTTAGTGTTTCTCTGAGAAATATCGTCTCCCAAATCTAACGGTAACAAAAAGCCCTTTAATGACGGTTTCTCCCGTTAATTCTTTTCAGGTTAAAAAACCAATTATTTCCAAAACTTATAGATGGGAAAAGATCGAAATGCTTCTTTGTCTTGCTCGCAAAGCTGTTCAAATTGTATTCTTGCTACTTTATGGTTTTCAAGCAATAAATTAGCTCCTAACTTGAACATTAAACTACTATTTTCATTATCTGCAATGTCATATAGTCTTTTGTTTTCTTCTGCAGAGAGCTCTCTTTCTCGTTTTATTGTTTGTAGATAATTAATCATTTTTATTTCAGCTTGTAAATTATCTGCACTTTCATTTAAAAGCCAGGAAGCTATCTCCTTGGCTGTGTTAAGAATCTCAATAGGATGGTCAGTATGTTTGTCATAAGCAAATAGTAGATTTAGCAAATCATAATTTGCAGCTTCAAATATGTTGACATCCCTATCAATCAAGTCTTTATATGATTGAAGCATTTTTGAAAGATTAATATTTGACAATTCGATATAATCATCTGGCGATAATACTGAGTAGTGGGACGCGAAGTATTCTGTATTACCTCTCGCAACTTTAAAGATCCCCTTATAATCAAAAAAATTGTACACGTTGTATAAGGATTTCTTTTTGTCAACGGCATCCAAAAACAGTAAAATTTGAAAGTTTGACATACTTTTATGAAGTAAATAACCGGTGTGTTCTCCATCCAAATTAATTTGAATGGCTTGCTTGCCGTTAATTGATTTCATTAAAAGATACAATTCTTCTGAACTCGAGTTCGAATCAATATTCCCGATATCAAAATCCGCCTCAACTTGCAATGATTTCCAAAATTGCTCAATGCGCTTATATGACTCTAATTGCTTTTTAGCAGAAATGATGTCAAAAGGGGTGTCAGCGTGGATTTGCCTCAAATCCACCTTTTTATTTTCCCCAAAAACAATTACTCCAGTTTCTATTATGCTTATTATAAATTTTAGATCCTTAATTCTATTACTAAGCAAACCGGTCAATTTGTAATCCAGTCTGGCTCCCTTTCCATTCTTTATAAAAACCAAGGTCGTACTTTCACCAAACTGGATGGTGGTATCATCTTTTGTTTGCGTTTCTGACATATAATTGTCATATCTATCCCCACTAACAATAATTGGAGGAAATCCATCCTTGGAAACGACTTTTATTTCAGAAACCAATTCAATAGGGTGAGGAATAGGACTATTTGCAATCTTTGCATACCAATAGACTTCATTGTTTAAGAATGCCTCTATAGGGAATGGAAGCTTCTTTTTCGGTGAAAATATTGTTAGACTTGATGTGATTTCTACAATGCCATTACTTGATGACAATGTCCTCAATTTAATTGGAGGGATATTACTAAAGCTATGTTGTTTATTACTGTCCTGATAAAAATTATAAAAAATAGTTTGAATTGAATATTTATCCCCTGGAAGTCTTTTAAGTTTAATGACCCGCGAATTCTTATTTTCATGCCCCTCTATGTAATTGCCTATTTTTAAGGGCGTTAATGCATCATAAAAGACCTTTCTTTTGCTTGGATTATTTTTACTTATTAACACGACAAAATAGATAGTCCCCCCATCGTTCTTATAATTGACCAGGTCAGCCATATCAACAGAGAAAGAGCATTCTTCTCTATTGATATTATCAGCCATTTCTCCTTTAACCTGAACCGTAACTTTACCGACAATATCCTTTTTATCAGTCCTATTGCTTTTATAAATTAAAACTTCACCATCCCATGAAGGAGTTTTATCATTCTCCTTGATAAATTGGCTAAGGGTATCTGTCAATGACAAACAGTCTTTGACCGCTGTTGTCGCCAAATCTTCTATTTGCTTGTTATTGTATTTTTTTCTCATTATTAATTAGTAGCATGATGGGATATTAAGTATAAAAATAGGATGATTTTCTATTTTATAATAACGGTCATTAAAGTGTCTAATCCCGTAGGACATGTTTTTCAACTCTGTATCCACCATTATATTCTTAGTACTATTATATTACGTTTAAAAGTAGTTTCTCCCCTCTAATTTTTCCGGCAAAAATACAGGTAAATCATTGGCAAACTGCAAGGTCATGCCCTGCGGGTTTTACAAACAATCTCCACACTTGCAGGTAGTATTCTTTGCAAAAACCTTGCGCAAAGTCACTGATTACCTGTGGTGATGAAAGCAAAAAATTAGTGTTGAACCATTAAAATTTTTGCATTATGAAAGTGAATTATGTCTCCATTCCGGAAATTACAGTGTCGTATAAGGACAATGTAAAAGCTTCAGAACGTTTTGTTGTAAAATGTTCAGAAGATGCCTCCCAGATATTTGCCGAGGCGCATAAAGATTGTATGGAACACCACGAGGAAGTGAACGTATTGTTCCTGAACCGTGCCAACCGCGTACTTGGAATAAGCTGTATCAGCAAAGGCGGGCTGGACGGGACTGTAGTTGATATACGGATTATCCTGCAAACAGCCCTGAAAGCGAACTGTTCCTCGGTAATGCTTTCTCACAATCATCCAAGTGGCAGCCGGAAACCCAGCCAGGCGGATATTGCAATTACTCAAAAACTGAAAGAAGGCTGCAAAGCCGTTGGCCTGTTACTCTTAGACCACTTGATTATAACCGGCGAAGGTTACATGAGCTTCGCCGATGAAGGGCTTTTATAGCCCTTTTTTTGGTTGAATACACAGTGTGTTTTCGCTTGTTTCAAGCACTGTTCTTTATTATGCCCGCTATGCCGCAAACGGAAGCCGGGACCATTCCGGGCTATGTCAACATCCAATTCAGATTGGGTATTGCGGTCATCAGAACGCATAATTATTAGCGAGTGACTTTTTATTTGTTTGTCAATAATAGTTTCATCATTATATCTGTCTGTTCGTCATTGCCCAATTTGAAAACGTGTTTGTCAAACTCTACAAATCCGTTTTTTTTGTAAAAACTGATTGCCCTTGGATTTTCTTCCCAAACACCCAGCCAAACGTATTCAGCATTTTTTTGTCTTGCGATTTCAATTGCTTGGTCGTAAAGCATTTGTCCAACTTTTTTGCCGTGAAATTGTCGTAAAACATAGATGCGTTCTATTTCAAGTGCTTTGTCGTCCTTCAATTCTGTTTGAGATTGTCCAAAATTTACTTTTAAATAGCCAATAACATTGTTGACATGTTTTGCAAAAAAGAATACTGAGTCTTTATCTGTGAGTTCTGCTGTCAACTTAGTTTCGCTAAAACTTTTATCTAAATACTTTTGCATGTCTTTTACTGAATTTGAACCCGCAAAAGTTTCATAAAAAGTTTGTTTACCAATCTCTTGTAATTGGACAATTTCGTTTAGTGTTACTTTTTGTATCGTTACGTGTTCCATAAATGCTTTAAATGTTCCATTCGTAGTTCAGCCAATCCTTATTTTCATTTGCACCTAATCTCTCATAAAACCGTTGTCCAGCTTCATTCCAAGGAGCGACTGTCCATTTTATTTGGGTACAATTATTTGCTTCTGCTTCATTTCGTAAAGCATTCATTAATTGCTCTCCAACTTTTTGCCCTCTGTATTTTTCGTTCACATACAACTCTTTCATATAGATTGTAGGTCTGTTCTGTACTGTATAAGAAAGAAAATAATACACCAACATTCCTACGATTTTGTCATTGTCTTCTGCAACAATGCAATAAAAGTCAGGTGGATTTTTCAGAAACCCGCTGTTTTTGACAATTTTGGGTGTTATGGCAAAAGAATTGATATACTTCTCAAATACTGCAAGTTCTTTCATTAAATGCCAAAGTTGCTCACAGTCCTTTTCTTCTGCTTTTCTGATTAACATATTCATTTTGAAATAGTTTGTTAATTAGGTGAAACTGCTTTTAGTCCGATTAACGACCCAATTAAAGTAGTTATAAAAAGTATTCGCCAAAACGTGGCAGGTTCTTTAAAAACAAAAATTCCAATCAAGACTGTCCCTACTGCTCCTACACCAGTCCATACGGCATATGCTGTTCCAATCGGTAAAGTCTGAGTTGCTTTAATAAGTAAAACCATACTTATAATTAACGAAACAAGAAAACCCAAATACCACAAATACATTTCCTGTCCTGTCGTTTCTTTGGCTTTTCCCAAACATGAAGCAAAAGCTACTTCAAAAATTCCTGCAATCACTAATATTATCCAATTCATTTTACTTTATTTTTTGTCTGCAAAATTCGGAATTGGAATTGAGGAAAAATTATACAAATGATAAAAAATGAAGCATTACTTTATTTCGGCTCGAATTCTGCTTAAACTAACTTGGGTTATACCTAAATAAGAAGCTATGTGGCTTAATTGAACTCGTTGGATTAAGTCGGGATAATTTTTTAAAAGCTCTATATATCTTTCTGTTGCAGTTCCGATTTGTCTTGAAATATGTCTTTCTTCAGCTTTGATCCATTCATTTTCTGCAAACTTTCTACCCCAGTTTGCAATTTCTATGTTCTCATTGAAAAAATTTTGGAGGTTTTCAGTATTTAACTCGTAGAGTTCACTGTCTTCTAGTAGTTCAATGTTTTCATATCCTTCTTGATTAGCAGCGTAGCTTTTCAATGAAGCAATTGTATCTCCTTCTTTTCCAAACGAAAAGGTAATTTCGTTGTCGTCAATATTGGAAAAAGCTCGGGCTATTCCTTTTTTGATAAAATAGATGTTTTTTTCAACCTTATTTGCACGTATTATAACGTTATGCTTGGGAGAACTTATTTCAATAATATTTTTCTTGAGTAAAAGTTTGGACTCCGTTGAAAGAGGATGTATTTTATCTAGTATTTGGTCAATATCCATTTTGTCAAGAGTTTCTTAAATTTTCTGACAACTAGGTTGTTATATAATGAAAAGCCTTCTTGTAAAACAGAATAAAGTTCTTATTACAAGGTGATTATTTATTATTTTAGTATTTCTCGGGTATGGAGCCATTGGTTACGGTTTTGAGTTTAAAATTAAAAATAAAACAAATTGAATCTTCTGTTTTTTTCATTTTGTTTACCATAGACATCAATGGCTCTTTCGGTGAAACATAACCCACTTCAAAGGAAGTTGTGAACCATCTTTCACCTACCCATAGAAAGGAAACTACCTGAATAATGCGTGATTTCTTGAAAAATATAAAAGAGGTGATTGAATTACCAGGAATCCGAATCACCTCTCTGTTTTAAGTAGCTTAAAATCTATTCGTCAGTGTTTTTATTCTGAAAACTAAATGTTTTCTGCACCACCTGACCGAAATTATCCTGAATATAAATATCGATTGTTTGCTGGTCGGAACAGTGTGAAGTATAGTACAACCGAAACTCTGTTTCTTTGAGCGGGTACAAATCGTTTGGCAGGAATACCGTGCCGTTATCCATTTTCAATTCGCCTTCGCCATCCGGTTGAAACATACGAATGAAAAACTCCGCATTTTTATATTCACCTTCCCGAGCTAAAGTACAGCGTATTTCAGCAGTTTCGCCTTCTCGAAGGCTTTCCTGTACCGGCATAGTAACTAAATCAAAACTATACGCCTGAAATACTTCCAGTGTATCATCACAGGCACCGACCAGCAGCGCCAATGCTACCAGCACTGTTATTGTTGTAAGTGATCTTTTTAATTTTCTCATTTGACTGTTTTTAAAGGAATACAAATTTGCCTTTCAGCGTGTTGTTCATTAGTATCACGGCATTCTCTATACCAAAGGCTACAAGCATCGATCCGTTCCGGGGCTGCATGCCCTTTGTCCCGTCAGGCCGGAAAAAACGGGTTCTTTCGTAGAGAAATTTTACAGCGGTTGCGTTGCCAAGCACTACATCGTGAAACCATTTAGCCTCAATTTTGGAAAAGACCAGGGCAATACCATTGTTATGCTCTGCCATCTTTTCAAGAAATTGTTTTCTCAGTGAATTGGGATAAGGAGGGTTCAGCCATACCCTGCCATTCCAGGGTTGTTTCAGTCCATCTTCTTCCGAAGTATAAATATGCTTTGCCGATTGGTTTAACCGATAAGCTTCCAGAGAGGTAGCCGGGTCCAAATCAAAATCACCTAACGAGCGGATAATCTCCGCCGGGGTGTACCATTCATCGTTCTCTTTCATAAGGCTAATTGATTATGAATTTCAATCCAATTCCGAACTGCGAATGAAAATGCCCGGTTGTTGTTCCCTGGAGCATCCGTTCCCGGCCTGTCAAAAGCAAAACAATCCGGTCGGTTAGGTAACTCTCCATTTCCAGCGTAATCGCACCACCAAAAACGAACCCATCATCATTTTGAAGGGTGGCCCCGTCGTAGAGCAGTTTCTCCCCTCGGTTTACAGTTTCATATCCCATCAAAGCAGAAGCACCAATAGAAAAGCAAACCGCTTTGCCGGGGCTTGACAGAAAATTGTAGTAAAAACCTCCCTCGCCGGTAAACTGTTCCACCGAGATACTACCGCTTTCATATGCATAGTTCCTTCTTAGACACTCCGCTCCAAAAACCCATTTATTGGCGTTTTTACCATAGGTAGCCATCGCTGCACCAAAGCAAAACCCTGATTCATTGTTGTTATCGGTTGAATAAATTCCATCAACCATTCCTCCGGTTATTTGCAAACCCTGCATCCCCGCCAGGGCTCGCTGGGCGTGTGCCTCGTTGCTCAGGACAAAACACAACGCCGTTGCTATTACAATTACTGCCGCTCTCATTATTTCACTTTCAATTCGTTAATCACTTTAGCACGAACCAAATCTGCATTCTCCACAAAAAATGATTGGTGCCGACCGCCCTGTTTTTCATGCAATTCCACCAACAAGTGTTTATCGTCGGGGATGGTAAATTTGGGAAGCGTAAAAACCATGCGTTCAGTGGTTTTACCTCCAACTTCCTGAACATTGTTGTAAGCGCGGAGGGGATATATGACCTGCT
>JBKEDN010000206.1:0-2247 GCA_047975435.1 Draconibacterium sp.
CCAGGAGAGGAAAACCTGCTGGCTCTGTATTGCCCGAAAGTATTATTTTGAATAATTATAAATAGCTGACAATTAGCAAATTACTAAAAACAAAATTTGGATTACAACATAGAAGGGTGAATACACCTCAATCTTTTTTTTGAGAATTATCCTGAAAAATTACAAAACCAACACAATGGTTACTACTGCTTCCAAGAAAAGAAGGCTGGCCTAAAAACTAACTATTCAATATTTGCCAAAGCAGGAAAAGTATGAAAATATGGTCTTTCAGTTTTATCCTAAGCGTTTTGTAAGCATTTAATTTTAATGTTTTTACAGTATTTACAGACACATTCAATTCTTCTGCTATCTCAGGATTTTTATACCCTTTCATGCTTAGTTCGATAATTCGCCGGCTTTGTGGCGACAGGTCCCTGATGGCTTTATGAACGATGCGGTAGGTTTCTTCTTCGAGTACCAGCTCGTAAAAATACTCATCACGATCCATTCTCTGCTTCAAAATTTCAGCCCGTAAACCTTTTGTTTTAAGGTGGTTGAAACATTTATTTTTAGCGGTCTGATACAGAAAACCTTTCAGGTTGTCTAAATTCTCAAACTGTCTGGGGCTTTCCCAATAAACCATAAACGAATCTTGCGCAATGTCTTCTGCAATATCTGTTTCCGGGATGTATTTTTTTGAGAAGATACACAGAGAAGGATAAAAACGAATAAAAAATTCCTTTAATGTTTTTGGGTTCCGTTTATTCAAATTTATTATTATATCCTGCTCCGGATCCATATAGGATTGAGTTAGTTTATGGTTCACGAAAATAAGCATTTTAATAAATTTCTTGATCCGTTTTTGAACTATAAAACAGATATTGATTAGCTTAAATCTATTGAAATGCGACTAATTTAATACAAATCCGAATTAAACGCATTTTCGACACCAATTCAAAGAGCAACGTTTATCTCTCACAATCAGCAAATTAAATCAGTGATTAATTTATGCCTTATTGGTACAGAGAAATGGGTTCAGATTTTATACATGAATTTTAATACGAAACAATAATTCCTCAGGAATTTAACGAATGCTACTCTTATACAATACCCGGCAAACGTTTCCACTCGCGGTACAAGAGAATTGCCACCACCAGTCCGGAAAAAACATCGGATAAGGGAAAACTCACCCAAATTCCATCAATTTGTAAAACACCGGGTAATATTAAGAGCAAAGGCAGCAGTGCAATTACTTGTCGGAATAAGGTAGCAAACAGCGACAAGCCTGCTTTCCCGATTGCCTGAAAAAAGTTGGAAGCCACCACCTGGAACCCTACAAAAGGAAAAGCCAAAACAAAAATGCGTAATCCACGGGAGGCAATATCAAAAAGCGTTTGATTGTCATTATTAAATGCGCGGATAATTAGTCCGGGGAAAAACTCGATAAATACAAATGCCCCGGTGGAAATAAGCGTTGCCGCTACCAGCGATATCCGTAAAGCGTGTTTAATCCGTTCTACTGATTTGGCGCCATAATTAAATCCGATAATGGGTTGCGAAGCCATGTTTAATGCCACAATTGCCATTACTACCAGCGATACAACCGAGTTGATAATCCCCATTGCACCAACGGCCAAATCGCCACCAAAACCAATCAGCTGTTTATTCAGCAGGCCCTGCACCAAACTGCTGGCAATTTGCATCGAAAAGGGCGCCATTCCAATGGCAATAATTTCCCAAACAATATACCAGTCAATCCGCAGGTATTTTAGCTTTAGTTTAATTACCGCTCTTTTGCTCCACAGAAAATGGGAAAGCACCCAAACCATTAAAACAAACATGGAAATAACCGTTGCATAGGCCGCCCCTTTTACTCCCATATCGAGCCCGAAAATAAAAATCGGGTCAAGGATCAGGTTAACAACCGACCCTAGTAACATGGAAATCATGGCGATTTTTGCATTTCCTTCGGAGCGGATTACGTTATTCAGCGAAAACCCCACCACCATAAAAAGTGTTCCGGCTAAAACAATGTCGAGGTAGTCGTTAGCATATTGAAAAGTTTCGGGCGTTGAACCAAACGATTTCAAAATAGGAACTTTAAAAATATAAGTGACCACGGTAAATACAAGCGACACCACCAGCATGAGGATAAAACCCGTTCCGAGGGTTTGTTCGGCACGGTCCATTTGTTTTTTGCCCATGTTGATTGATACATAAACACTGGTGCCGATCCCAATAAGCATCCCAAAACCCATCATTACCAGC
>JBKEDN010000207.1:0-10430 GCA_047975435.1 Draconibacterium sp.
CCAGGAGAGGAAAACCTGCTGGCTCTGTATTGCCCGAAAGTATTATTTTGAATAATTATAAATAGCTGACAATTAGCAAATTACTAAAAACAAAATTTGGATTACAACATAGAAGGGTGAAGAAGCTGGGCATATAAGTCGTAAAAATGTATTTATATAGTTATCTTCCCAAAACTTAATACGCATCTTCATGATACCTGCCCTGACGCAAAAGTTCCTGAAAATTGATTTTTGATTCGGTGGTACTATTCAGAATAGAAGTTACTGTTGACGCTACGCCCTCGGCCATTTGCAATGAACCACACACATAAAAATGTGCCCCCTTATTCGCCCACGTTACAATCCTAGTTTCATTTTGTTTTACCAGGTCTTGTACATATTTTTTTTCACTACCGTCGCGCGAGAATATTACGTCAAGCTTGTTCAATATGTGTGACTTTTGGTAATTAGTCAATTCCGACTCGTAAATAAAGTCTGTAGCTTTGTATTTACCACCCCAGATCAGCCAGATTTTTCTACCGGTTTTTTTATACTGCGTTTCTTGTAAAAATGCCCTGAATGGAGCAATTCCGGTACCAATGCCAATTAAAATTATCGGTGTATGTTCATTTTCCGGCAGTCGGAATTCAATGCCCGGGTGATGTTTAAACTGTATCGTTTCCCCCGGTTTTAGGTTCGCTGTAAGTTCAACCGAACCGGCTCCTTCGTGTTTCCTCGATTGAAAGGTAAACCGGATGGTTTTTACCGTTAAATGCAATTCGTTTGGATGAGCTTCTGAGCTCGAAGCCACCGAATACAACCGTCCCTTTTTGGCAGGTAATATTGCTTTTAATTGTTCTGCATTTAAATCGCCAGGGTAATCAACAATCAGATCATGAAAATTTGCTTTGGCCAGATATCTTCTCAGTTTTTTGTTATCGTTCAAAAGCTGCTTCAACTGGTGATTTTTTGTAATGCCATTATATTTTTCAACTGTAGTTTTATTCAGCGAAGTTATTTCGCATTCATCAATCAACCACCCTTTGTTTTTCTCGTTTTGACGAAGTTTCAGTACCTCGAAAATAGCATCTATAATCCACTCCGGATTTTTTGGAAAAATCTCTATAGAATCACCTGGTTTTATGTAACGTAAATCCTCCGCAGAACTGAGGACAATATGATAACACGATTTTTCAGCATCTCCTTTACTCAGCTTAACAACTTCTTTCACCCGAAGTAACTTAAATTTTTGCTTCTCTACTTCAACTTCGGTTTTAAATTCATCCGGTAGCTTGAGGCCTTCTTTCTGTAAAACAGTCTGTATACTGTGAGTGACCCAGGCTGTAGATCTTTCTGAAAAATCCGCATCACAATCAACACGTTGAAGCATGGACTGTGCCTTATTATTTTTAAGCAATGAATCCAGGTCTTTTCCTGCCTGGCAAAAAGCTTCGTACGACGAATCGCCCAAGGCGCAGATGGAATAATTCAAATCAGTGAATTTAAACTTCAGGGTCTCCAGTTGTTTAAACAAACTTTTTGCCGATGAAGGAGGAACACCATTGCCATCGGTACTGATGACTACAAACAAATATTTTGCACTCTTCAACTGATCGGACGTAAACGACGAAATATTCCGGCATCTCACATTTAATCCAAGCCGCTTAAACTGTACCTGCAAAAATGTGGCAATCATTTTAGCGTTGCCCGAACGGGTGGCATAAACAATTAGCCAATCGTTAGTGGAAACTCCGGGAAGATCAATGCCTTTTAATATTTGATTGCCGGAGTTTCTTCTGAATCTTAGTTGGGCTCGTTTTCGTTTAAACCAAAGAATAGTGCCGGTAAGCGGCAGTAGCGTACCAATTGAACTGGCCATAAAGTACAAGATTAAACTTGGCCACCCCAAAATTTCGCCGGTATGAAGTGGCAACGACAAAGCCACAAATTTTTGATCGGTACTTTTATCTTTAAACAGCTTTTTTTCAATTAACACACCTTGTTTGTTGAACTGCAGTTCATCAAAAACGATTGCTTTCAGCCAGTTTTCACGGTTTATCTTTCGCACTTTTATCCACGAATTTTCGGCAGTAGGAAGCTGCAGGGTTACAATTCCGTTGTAAGACAATTCCATTTGTGCAACTACCAGGATACTGTCTAAAGAACCCACTTCCCTTGTTTGAGTTTCTGCCGATTTATCGGCCAGCTGCTTTTGCAAAAGATCGGTAAACGAACTGGCCAGTTCTGCCTTAATTTTTGTTTCCTGTTCTTCCGATGCTTTCGATAAAACAGGATTACCACCAAAGGATACAATTAAAGCACTTTTTACCCATGGGTAAGAAATATACAAGCCCATTACAGCAATAACGAACAACAACAGGAGCGAATAAAAACCGGGTATCTTATGGAGATCGATAAGCTTTACCGATCGCCATTTAAATTTTAATGCCGAAGACAACTCGTTCAATTTTCGGGGAAGCCACAGCACAAAACCGGAAAGCAACATAAAAACAAAAATCAGTACCGACGCTCCCACCACCTGTTTCCCGGCCTTGTTCAGCAATAGGTTTTTATGCAGCGCAAGAATAAATTCGAAAGCAGGACTAAGCGCGGAATTTCTTTTCCCTAAAACGTTGCCCGAGTACGGGTTTACATAAATGGTCCCCGCATCAGAACCGTCTTCTGTGGTATAACTAATTTCGTAACTTCTGTTGGGTTTACCATAATCAGTTATGGTATTTATCGAAAACCCTTTGGCTGCTAACTTATTTTTTAACCGATCAAACGATACGAAAGGCCTGTTTTCTTTCTCCACAAAAATCCGTTTGTAGTTAATGCCATTTTCTATTTGGGCACGAAAAACGTATAAACTTCCGGTAAAACAAACGATAAACAGTACCACACCGGAGAGTAATCCGGCCCACAAATGAAGCAAACGCACGCTATTTTTTAACCAACCTTTCATGAACTCTAATTTGGCACAGCGTACGGCTGTTCTTTTTTCAACTTAAAATGTTCTTGCCTGAAATCCGAGTAAAGCCACTTTATTCCGCTTAAAAACGCCGGCAGAAAAACCGAGTGATGATTATCTGCTGAAAATGTTTCTTTTTTATAGCTGCTGATGGCCATTTCATCGAGCTTTTCGCCAAAGGCTTTGATGTGCTGATAGTGAAAATCCGGATTTTTCTGAAAGGCCAGGTATACGGATAAATGAATCGGGTAAATTCTTTTGGGTAGTTGTTTTGTAGCTTCTCCCGAAGCATACCAAATACTGGGATCGTACAACTGAATGGCTTGAAATGAGTGCTGACCGGAAAGTATAAAAGCGGCAAAATAACCGGACAACGAATGGCCGCACAAGATGTTAAATCCGTTGGTCGAATAGGCTGAATCGATAAAAGGCACCAATTCGTCATTCAGGAAATTCAGGAACTGATATCCACCACCGCAGTTTTTATCATTAAAAAAAGGTGGCAGAATTTTATCGCCATACGGATTTACTTCCGACAAACTAAAGGTTAAATCTTTAACCCGCTCCTTTTTTTTATTAGTATGCGGTACCCCAACAACAATATGTTCCGGAATTTGCCGGCTACCCGACAAAGCATCTTCAAGAGCGCTTGCCAGGTTAAATTGCGTTTCGGCATCTAAAACATACAACACCGGATACATGATACTTCTGTCGTAGTTATCAGGCAATGCCACCCAAACTTCTCGTTGCTGATTAAGCGCTGAAGATTGAACAGTTGGTGTAGCAATACTTTTACATTGACCAATGGCCATTGCAGGAAGAAGTGCAACAGCCATTATTAATGCCAGGTGTTTTTGTTGAAAACCGTTCAAATTATTTTCCTTTACCGTGTTCGCCATTAAAACGTACATCTTTGGTTATTTCAAGAAATTGCTGGTACTCTTCATCGCTGAATACCTCTTTCAGAGCAGCATTCCGGCTGTTATTAAATTCTGTCCAGTATTTTTCTGCCGCCTCGTTGTTCCCATGATAATTATCGTGTGCAGCAACATAAGCCTCAATAAATGCTTCGTTAACTGCATCCACTAACTTGGCTTTTTCCTCTGAAAGACTGAGATCGGTTTTAATTTTTGCAATCAGCTCGGGTGACCAACCAACTCTGCCCGGGGTATTTTGCTCAATCCATTCGGTATAAAATGCGAACTGTTTGTTGTCGAGCAAAGGTTTTATTTCTTCAGCCTGTTGCTCAAAAAGTTGCTTTAATTTGGCCAACCTGGCTTCACGGTTCATTTTTCCACCGGTTCTTGCTTCAGCAAATTCTTCAGCCCTGATTTTATTGTATCGAAGTGTAATCTCATCAAAGGTTTTCTCCTGTTCTGCCGTAAGGTTTAACTCCGGTTTCAGGTTCTCGTATGGTGGGCCATTATGCTTTTGCTGCTCGGAGCAGGCAACTGCCAGAAATGTCACCAGTAGAAATAATAATAACTGTTTCATGATTTTAAAATTTTAACAGGTCCCCGAGATTCTTCGGAGACCTGCAGTTAGGAATTTGTCATTATCGTATGTGATTAATATACACCTTCAACGATTACGTTTCCGCCATCGAGTTTTAATCCAGGGGAAAAACCGGTGGTGCTATTCGATTCGGGATCGAATTCATATACATAAGACTCACCGCCAATCGGACTAATAGCCATGTAGAACTTTCCGTCGGCTACAATGCCGTTTTCGTAACTAAACAAGCCCGATAAGGGTAGATCCAGCTTCACAACCGTTTTATTGTAAATATCAACCTTGGCTACTGTCCAAGTATTTTCTCCGTTATATTTTCCTTCATCCTCTAAATGAATCGGTATATAGCCAATGCCGTTGCCAACATAAAACCAGCCATTGGCACCGATATTGGTTTCCAGTCCCAGGGTTTCAGAGATATTGAATACATAAGAATCATCATAAGCACCATTTCTTAAACGAGTGATAACGGTTTTGTCGCCGTTAGACAAGTCGAATGAATTGCCGGAGATAAACCAGTTTACCTGGTAAACATCGTCTTGCTCATCAACATGCATCGATGGTGCACGATATCCTCCGGTGTGTCCGGCAGCCGCGTCCGATTCGGTAATTGTACCATTCTCAAACGAGGGGTAATCAAAAACCAGTGTCTCTAATCCGGTTTGTTTCGGCTTACGAAATGGAGGAGGCGTTGTAGGGTCCGACATGTCCATGTGCATCAGTCCAAAGTAAATCTTGTTTCCTGAAATTACCGGACCGTCAACACGCATCGGATGGTAACCGATGGTTCCGCCCAGTTTTGCATTTTCGGTTTGCGGAATTACAAATTCAGCCGTTTTCGAAATCGTTAGCGAAGGTATTTCTACCGAACTTAAACGCAGTGTACAGATGTTATTCACAATACTGTCGGTAACCATTTCGTCATATACCGGGTCAACCACCACATTATACACCATAATAATACTTTCGCTGGCTAATTTGTAACGGGGGCGGTTGGTTCCTACCGATAAACCGGCGTTTATTTCCTTTACAACATCGTAACCTCCGGTTTCGTTGGCTTCAAGCTGCGTTAGCAGGCCGGTACCATAATCGAGTGAATACAGGTAATTGCCTGCCGAAATAATTCTGGCTGCCTGATCGGCATCGAGCTGGGTTCCGTTGCTTACAAAACTCAACGTTCCTTCGCTTAAACTTTCGGTTTGCGCCAGGTAATAAGCATCGTCAATAACTCCCAGAATGGAATAGGCGCTTTTTGTATCGGGAGTTTGTGGCTGCTCATCATCGTCATTAGAACATGCCGAAAAAAGAAGTACAAATGCAAGGGCGAACAACCCTAAATAGTGATTTTTCATAATTGATTCTATTTTAAATTATTTGATATTAAAGAATTGAGTACGAAAGTTTTAGGTAAAAGGCACGCCCCGGCTTCTGCACCGCATAATTGTCGAAAGCCTGGGCATTTAATAAATTGCTGATTGTTCCGCTAAGGGTTAGTTTTGGTTTTGGGAATGTATAACCGGCACCAACACTGTGTACATTTTGTGCCGGAATATAGTCTTTGTTCTCGCTTCCATATTTTTCCGAATGCCGGTAAAAGGAGTTTACATGGGCATAACGCCAAAACACAAAGGCATTTGTTTTGTGCTGAAATAAACCGCCAATATTTAAACGAGCTTCTGTATTTGCCTGAAAAAAAGGTGTGTTGGGCAAACGCGTATTATCAAGACCATTGTCGTTACCAAATTCATCTGTATCGGTTTTTATTACCGGATGAAGATAGGCGAGGCTTTGCGTAATACTAAGTAACTCTTTATAATAATACTGAATCCGTCCATCCACTCCCGCCATTTGAACTTTATCGAAATTCACCACCTGCAACAGTGCCGGATCGCTGGCGGTTACCAGTTTCATTTTCTGATCTACATCGCGAAAAAAAACATTTGTGTTAATCCTCACACGATGTATGTTACTTTGAGCCAGGCTAACATCAATCCCCAGGTTTGTATTCAAGCTCGATTCGGCTTTTAGATTGGGATTGGCCAGAACATTTAAGCCATCGCCCAATATTTCGTTGGCTTCGGGCAAACGGCTGGCCTGTTCCACCGAAAAGCTTACTGTAACTTTTTGAGTTGGCGAGAACGAGGTGGCAAATCCCACTCCGTTACTATTTTCTGAGGCAGAAATGGTTTCATAACTTGTTTCGCCGGCAACGGTTTCGGCCAGCTTTATTTTAGCTGAATAGTTGTAATGTTTATAAAACAAGGTTGTTTTTAACTTATCCTGAAACCACAAACCTTCATACGAAACGCCCAAAACCCCTTTTTTGAAAAGTTGTGGCGCATAATATCCTTCTGTTTTCTGAGTCACCAGCGGATCGCTTTCAGTTCGGGTGAGGTCGGTATATACATGGTTAAAAACTACTTTCTGATTCGAAGTAATCTCATAATTCAGGTTCAAACGATTTAGCCATACTTCCTCTTCCAGCTTATTTAAGGTTCTTTTTTGTTCGCCTCCCAGCACCCGTTGCACCGGCTCTATTTCACCCAGCCAGTTATAGATATTCCGGGATGTATCCACACGCGCACGGGTTAAGTTGGAATAGGAAGTAAACAGTTTTACCTCCAACTTATCGTTGAAAAACTGTTTGTTGGAATAATCGAGATAAGGCATAACAACATTTTGCTTGTAAGTAGCATCGCCAAAGGGCACTTTCATTGTAGCCCCGTGCTGGATTTCCTTATCCATGGAAGAATAAAGCAGCCCGAAAAACAGGTGGTCTGCCCAGGTTTTGGTGCTTAAGCCTACATCGGTTTTAATGGCTTTCGATTCAAAAGCATCGTGAAACCGTTCAGCCGTAATTCCACGGATTACTTCAAATGTCACCGGATCGGTAACCGTTATGTCATCTCCCCATACTTTGTAATTGTTATCGGAATAATTGTAAAATGCCGAAAGTTTTGCCGTTAATCCACTAGAGAGGCGGCCATAGCCCGAAACTGAAGCTTTGTGTGTATTAAAAGAACCATAGGTATAATCAACTTCGAGCGTGTTTTTTAAGTTTTTTTTGGAAAGCAGGTTAATGGCACCGCCTAAGGCATCGCTTCCCAAATCCACCGGAACAACCCCCTTGAAAATATCGATCCGGCTGATTTGCGAAACAGGGATTGTTCTGACCGAGTAAGAGGCCCCAAAGTAATCGAGCGGAATGCCATCGAGGAAGAAACGCACCGCGCTTCCTTCCAATCCGTTGATGCTGTAGTTTACCCGCGATCCCAGTCCGCCTTGCTCCCTGACTACTATACCAGCACTTTGGTTAAGTACCTGGTTTAATTCTATCGACTGGCTTTGCAGTTCTTCTACCGTTATTGAAGTGGCAGTAAATCCTTGCTGTTCAATAGTTGTTGCTAAACTCTTCCCCGCAACCAGCACCTCATTTAAGTGTTGATCGGCTGGTACAAGCTGTATTTCCAGTTTTTGAAGGTTACTTAATTCATTGATCACTACTTCTTTTGATTTATATCCGACATGGGAAATCACCAGTGCTCCCCAATTTTGGGGATTAACTTTTAATGAGAAGTATCCGTTTTCGTCACAAGTGGTACCTAAGTTTGCGTTTTTAACCGCAACGGTAGAAAAAGGGAGCGCTACATTGTTTACACCCTTTACAAAACCACGCACAAGTATTTCCTTTCCTTGAGCAGATAACAAACCTACACAAAGCATTGTCAATAAGGCCGTTGTCGCAATCAACCTCCCTAGTCTCATTTCCTTATTTTTAATTGAACTAAATAAAATGCAAAAATAGAGATCAGGGAAGTGTGTACAATCCCTATATGTTGGGATATTAGCCAATGTGTCTTAGTATTGCTTAATGTTTCATAAACAACATCAATTTCAGAATTAATGTGATATTTGTAGAAAATATTTTAGCAGAAAGCATGTACCAGACAAAAAAAACATTCATTAAACCCGATATGAAAATATCGGATTTAATCTTCGAAAACTTTTCGTTGTTGTTAATGTTGGAGCATTTTGATATTGATATTGTTGTACGCGATAAAAGCGTGGAACAAATATGCGGGGAAAACCAGATTGGTACACATGTTTTCTTGTCTATCGCAAACTTGTACAATGGTTTTCATCCTGTTGACTGTGAAGTTTTGGATGAATCCGATACAAAATCGATTATCCTTTTTTTGAAAAATAGCCACCGTTACTATCTGGATGAGAAGATTCCGGAAATCAGTGATTATATACGCTGCTTATTTTCTGAAAATAATAGTACTGAAATCAGGTTAGTCGAAAAATTTTTTGATGAATATTCGCGGGAAGTAAGGGAGCACCTCAATTATGAGGATGTAATTGCCTTCCCTTATTTTAATAATCTGGCGCAGAATAATAAGCACTCCGGGGCAAAAAACACCAAATTCTCTGCCGGAGAATACCGGGATCATCATACTGATATAGAAACAAAACTCGGAGAACTAAAAAGTCTTTTGTTAAAACATATTCCTTTAAAACATGATCGCTCGTTAAGAAGGAAACTCTTAGTGGCTCTTTTTGAGTTGGAATACGATTTAACAATACATGCTGTAATAGAAGAATCGATATTAATCCCTTTGATCAAAAAAATAGAAAGGCAAAAACAGATTGGATAGAATCAGGCTAAATATCGCAATTATTGAACCTTCGGAAATTATCTATGAAGGCTTGTCTAACATACTGTTACGAAACGGAGATGCGCATTACAGTATTTACCATTTTGAAAACTTGGAAGAGGTATTTCAAAAAATACGGGATATCAAAATTGACCTGGTAATTGTAAATCCGTACACTGTAAAAAATGGCGTTAAGTCTTTTAGTTCCTATAAAAAAACAGGTAGTCATATTACCTGGGTAGCTCTTATTTATTCTTTTTTTGAAAGAGAGATTATTGATTCATTTGACGCCGTTATCCAGATAACCGATTCGCCGGAAACAATTAGCGGCACGCTTCAGAACCTGGTTTCACTAAAATACCAGGATAACCCGGCCTCCAGGGAACAACTTTCGCATAGGGAAACCGATGTGCTTAAGCTCCTGGTCAGGGGCTTGTCGAATAAAGAAATTGCTGATCAATTAAATATTAGTGTCCATACGGTTGTCAGTCATCGTAAAAATATTGTTCAAAAAACAGGGATCAAAAGTCAGTCAGGGCTAACCATTTATGCTATTTCCAACAATATTATCAATATAGAAGATTATCAGGAATAGCACTTTTTAACCACCCCTTTTTCAAGGGATTCCTCGACTATGCAAAACCCCTAAAAATTGGGATTGCCGCTTCGGGTTTCTTCCGCTTAATTTGCTTTTATTAATTCAATCTAAATAAGAGTGGAGATTCTGATTCAAACAATAAACGGCAAAATTTTCAAATGCCCCGCGTGCAATGCCTTTCATATCGAGTTCAAAAATCTGAACTTTAATCTTAAGGAGGAAGACTTCTGGAATTTTGTGCACGACATATCTAAAATCGACGGGAAATATTGTGAAGGACTAAATGCCCATTCCAACTATTCGCGGAAAATAATAATTCCGATAAGCAGGGACAAATTTAACGTTCTGCTGAACAACGAAGAATTAGTGGAATTCAAACGCTTGTTGAGTTTCCGGCAAAATTACACGCCTTACCAAAAAATCATAAAGGCCGGAGAGTTTGAATTTACATCAAACCTTAATTAAAATGATAACAATCAACCGTATGCAAAACGACCAATGCCTAGTGATACGTATGGCCGGAAGTTTCAAAATGTTACAGGAAGACTGGACAAAAAGAAAAAAAAGGAAGAACAGCACAACGAGAACTTATTAAAATTAAAAACAACTAAAAATGAGTAAAACAGCAGTTTTTTACGGCTCTGACACAGGGAACACCGAGTCGGCGGCCAAACGCATCGCCCAAAAGTTACAGGTTGATATTTTTGATGTA
>JBKEDN010000210.1:0-36709 GCA_047975435.1 Draconibacterium sp.
CCAGGAGAGGAAAACCTGCTGGCTCTGTATTGCCCGAAAGTATTATTTTGAATAATTATAAATAGCTGACAATTAGCAAATTACTAAAAACAAAATTTGGATTACAACATAGAAGGGACAATCTTTGGTACCATTACCTTTTTTCTACTGGGCTGGCTGGTTTGGGGCATCCTGCTCATGGATTTTTCGATGAATAATTACAACCAAAGTATTTATCTGTCAGAAGACCAAATGATCTGGTGGGCACTTATTCTGTCGAACATTGCGCTGGCTCTACTTTACACGCTGATTTTGAATTGGGCAAATGCAACAACGATGCTTGACGGAATTAAGATTACCGCAACAATTGGTGGTTTATATGCACTTAGTATCGATCTGGGCTACTACTCCATGACAACCGTGATTCTGAATGTATCAGCAATAGTAGTGGATGCACTGGCCTATATTCTTATTTCTGCCCTTACGGGCCTGGTGATTATGCTAACCTGGGGAAAGAAAAAAGTGGACTGAAACTATTTGTGTCGTTTCAGAGGGTATTTTCTATCCTCCAATCTCCACTTCTATCCCCCGGGCATTAAATAACGCGATGGCTTTCTCTATTTCTATTTCAGAAGGTTCTTCCATTTCAAACGCATTATAGGCCGATCCGAGTTTGCTGTATTTATGCGCTGCAATGTTGTGGTAAGGCAACAAACTTACCAGGGGTGTATTGCCGGGTAGTGCAGCAATAAATCCGGCCATTTTTGAAAGCTCTTTTTCAGAGGTATTCACATTATGAATAAATGGGATCCGAATGTTTATATTAGCTCCTGTTTCAGCCAGTTTTACCAGGTTTTCAAGAATTAGCTTGTTGTCTTTTCCTGTCCATTTTTTATGAAGAACCGGGTTCATCAGTTTCAGGTCATACAAAAACAAGTCGGTGTGTTTTGCTACCTCCAGCAATGTTCTCACAGGCGCAAAACCACAGGTATCTACTGCGCGGTGTAATCCGGCATCGCCGCAAATTTTTAACATCTCAAGCAAAAACTGCGGAAACATCAGTGGCTCACCCCCCGAAAATGTAATACCACCACCAGAATGTTCGATGTGCACCCTTTCGCGTTCAACGATCTGCATTAATTCCTGAGGAGTGTACAATTTCCCCGACATTTCAATGGCTTTTGTCGGACAGGCATCGGCACACAAACCACAAAGCGTACATTTGTCTGCATCGGTAACAATGCCGTCCGGAGTAAGTTTTAGCGCATTTTCAGGACAAACTTCGATACAATCCTGTGCCCCGATACACTTTGAGGCCGTATAAAGCTTTTGCATCTTTACCAACTGGCTTTCCGGGTTGTGGCACCAGGTACAACGCAACGGGCAACCTTTAAAATAGATGGCAATCCTGATTCCGGGCCCGTCGCTGATGGCGTAGCGTTTTATATCGAAAATAAGCGGTGTCATGTTTATTAGTATTGAGATTTTGAATAATGAGAAAACACACAAGTATTCTCAATACGTTGTACTCAATTCTTTTTTAAAGCACTTCATTTTCTGTACGATCAATAATTTCCTGTTGTAAATCGGCATTCATATCGTTGAAATAGTCGCTGTAGCCGGCCATTCGCACCAGCAAATCGCGGTAATCTTCAGGACAGGCCTGCGCTGCATATAAAGTCGCAGTATCCACTACATTAAACTGGATATGATGTCCGCCCAGCGAAAAATAACTGCGAATCAGGTGGCCAAGCTTTTCCACATCTTTTTCACGCTTCAACAAACTGGGAACAAAGCGCAGGTTAAGCAGAGTTCCTCCCGATTTTGCCTGATCGAGCTTCCCCAGCGAACGAATAACATTGGTGGGCCCGTGTGTATCGCAACCGTGTGAAGGCGAAGTACCGTCAGAAATGGATTTCCCGGAAAAACGACCGTTAGGTGTTGCTCCCAATACCAATCCGAAATAAACGTGGCAAGTGGTTGACAGCATGTTCAAATGAAACGTTTCACCTTTGGTATTTGGTTTCCCATCGATTGCTTTAAACAAATCGTTGTAAACACGCAATGCAATGGAATCGGCGTATTCATCATCGTTTCCAAAGAATGGTGTCCGGTTTAATATGCGTTGCCGCAGAGCTTCTTCGCCCTTATAATTTTTTGCCAGGGCAGCCAGCAGGGTTTCCATTGAAAAAGTATTTTCTTCGAACACATGCCTTTTCAATACCGAAAGACTGTCGGTAACTGTTCCCAGGCCGGTACATTGAATGTAATTTGTGTTGTAACGTGGCCCGCCATTGTAATAGTCCTTTCCTTTTGAAATGCAATCTTCAATCACCACAGAAAGAAAAGGCGCCGGTGCATATTTGGCAAACATCTGGTCGATGTAGTTACTAACACGAATTTTCTGGTCAACAACAAAATTCAACTGTTTCAGAAAGGCATCATAAAGCACTTCATAACTCTTAAAACGGAGTGGATCTCCGGTCTCAATTCCGGCCATCTTCCCAGTCAGCGGATCAACTCCGTTATTCAGGGTAATTTCCAAAATTTTGGGTACATTTAAATATCCGGTAAGCAAATAAGCCTCTTTTCCAAAAGCGCCAACTTCAATACAACCGCTACACCCTCCTTCGCGGGCATCCTGCAATGTTTTACCCTGGTTTAGCAACTCCTGAACATAAACGTCAGGATTAAACACCGAGGGATAGCCGTGCCCTTGCCGAATAAGGTGAACGGCTGCATTTAAAAACTTATCCGGCGTTACTTTGGCAACATGTACCGAGTTTCCGGGCTGAAGAATATGCAGTTCTTCAATCACCTCAAGCATGATGTAAGAAACTTCGCTTACTCCGTCTGTCCCATCCGGTTTTATTCCCCCAATATTGATGTTGGTAAAGTCGTTAAAGGTTCCGCTTTCACGTGCAGTAATGCCAACTTTTGGCGGCGCAGGATGGTTGTTAACTTTTATCCAGAAACAACTGATTAATTCTTTTGCTGCTTCGCGTGTTAAAAGTCCGGCTGCAATCTCCTTGTCGTAAAATGGCTGAAGATGCTGATCGAAATGACCGGGATTCATGGCATCCCAGCCGTTCAGCTCCGTAACCGTTCCGAGATGAACAAACCAGTACATTTGAATGGCTTCCCACATATTTCGTGGCGCATGTGCCGGAACCCAACGACAAACGTCTGCAATTTTCCGCAATTCTTTCGCACGCTGCGGGTTGCTTTCCTTTTGTGCCATTTCTTCAGCAAGTTTAGCATGCCGTTCAGCAAAAACGATAACGGCATCACACGAAATATCCATCGCCTTTAACTCTTCAAGTTTGGTAGTAGCTTCCGGATCGTTCAAAAAATCGAGTTGTTGAATCTGCTGCCCGATTTGTGCTTTAAAATCAAGCATTCCTATCCGGTAAATTTTCCCGTCAAGCGCTGTATGGCCGGGAGCCCGCTGCTCCATAAATTCGGTAAAAACACCGGCTTCGTAGGCGCGTTTCCACTCGTTGGGCACGTGGCTGAAAATGCGTTCGCGCATGGTGCGTCCCTCCCAATACGGAATCACTTCGAGTTTGTAGGTCTTAATATCTTCGTCCGAAATCGTGTAATGCTGCTGTTCACGCGTATTCAATACATAAAAATCTTCTACACTGTGGCAGGTAAGTTCCGGAAAAGTAGGAACCGATTTTGGCACTGGCCCGCGCTCGCCAACAATCAACTCATCACTCCCAAGGTAGATGGTTTTTTGCCTGCATATTTCCATGAAATTTAAAGCTCTCATCACCGGCTCGGAATATTTTCCATAGTTTTCGTTGTAAAACCTTGTTGTGATAAGTGCACGTTCGATCGACAACGATTCCTGGGTTTCCACACTTAGTTTTCGCAGACGCTGAATACGTTCGTTCATTCCCGGACCAATCTTGTTTGAATTGCGTGCATAGAAGTTTCCTTCGGCGCCGGCAATACGCCCGGGAGATTTTTTAGTTTTTATTTTTGACAACAACATGGCGTCAATGATTAGTTTTTTTTGAATAAGAAAAATTGAAAACCGGGGGAATTTTATTTGGCGTAGCTTTACAAGTACAACATCCAGCATTCAAATAAACACCGGTAGGTAATCAACAGATTTGTATAATACTTGTTATTTTTCATTTTACCTAAAAATCCATCCGTGTAAAAGTATAGAATTCAGCATATTTCTCAAAATAAACACCCCGGATAATTTCATTAATAAAACAACAATCTAACGCACAAAACCTTCGGATAAATACTTTGTTTTTTACCAATTTTGTTCAATTGAATCAATTTTCGGGTTCATTTTCTATTTTCGTAGTTCTTACAACTTAAAAAAATGAAAATACTACAAAAATGCCTCATCGCACTTGCTATTTTATCTACAGGTTGCGGAACTACCACCAAACTAATAAACAATTGGTCGGACACAGAGAATACTCCTAAATCGTATGAGAAGTTAGGTGTTGCCGTTTTGTTTCACGATAATTCAAAACGCTATATTACTGAACGTGCTATTACAGATCGTTTAAAGGAAAGTGGAGTAAATGCGGTTCCAACGTACGATCTCTTTCCCTTTGCCGGACGAATGGGCGAAATTGCCAAAGCAAAAGGCGATAATTCGCCCGAAGCTATTCGAAATACGATTAAACAAAAGGTTACGGAAAACAACTTCGACGGAATTATGATTGTAGCTTTGTTCGACAAGTTAAAACAACAACGCTGGGAGAGTGATCCGGGTTTTTATATTACTGCAACTCCTTATATCGATTCTCCCGGCTTTCTTCCGGGTTCTTATTACGATTACTACTATTTTTCAATGACTGACTTTTACAATGAAGGCAGGTACGTGGATATGGTTACTTATTTTTTAGAATGCCGATTGTACGATGTGAAAACCGGAAAGCTGTTTTGGAGAGCACGCACCAAAACAAAAGACATAAAATCGGTTGATGACGAAACCAATAAACTGGGTGAAATTATAACGGAGCAACTGAAAAAACAAAACATCCTGAAATAGAGCGATATATAGGAAGAAAGGGCAGTTCAACAACTGCCCTTTTACTAATGTTAACCCCCAAACACACATCGTGCTGAACGCACGATGATACAAATGAACAAAAAAGTTCTCAGTAATCAAAACATTCAGGAAATTATTTTAACAACTTCTGTATGATTTTTAATTAGTTAATAAATTTTTCGAACTATTGTTTACAACAAAATCTATAAAAAAGGAAATATAACTTTCTGTTTTGTGTGAGTAGTGTCAAAATTCATCTTTCTATATACTCCTATAGATAGTTATATAAGTACATGTAATACACAGTATTACGACTTTTTTTTAAAAGCAACATATTATACTTGTGCAGTAAAAAAATTCCTGGCGCTGTACTATATTAAGACAATTGCCAAAGATTGCATTTTGATATTTTGAATTTTACTTACAATAAAATCGTACAACACCAATAATATGGTTGTTAATTGTAGTTGTTAATATTTGACAGTTCATGGTTATTAAGAAAACAAAAGCCTGTAAGATAATTACTTACAGGCTTAAACGGTAGTCCCGACGGGAATCGAACCCATATCTACAGTTTAGGAAACTGCTATTCTATCCGTTGAACTACGAGACCATTTTTCTTAATTTTTCTTTTCCTATTCCGCTTTTGTAATATTTTTCTTTTTCTCTTGCCTCTGTTCTGGTTTCACACTTCAAAGTAAAAAACAAATGCCAAGGCCGATACCCTTTTGTCGATTTTGTTTTCCCTGAATTATGCTGTTTTAGTCTGTTCTCAGCATTTTCAGAGAACCCAACATAAATTCGACCATCAACTTCACTTTTTATCGCATAAACAAAGTATTTCCTAATACACTGTTTAGGAAACTGCTATTCCCTGCCTACCGGCAGGCAGGTATCCGTTGAACTACGAGACCGAATTTCCGGCGCAAAAATATACAAAAAGCAGTTCTCCGACAAATCATTGTTAATTTACCCATTTATCACGTGCTTTTCAATCCTCCTTCTTTAAAATGGATTGATTATCTTTGCGCTTCATTTAAATAGATGATAATGTTAGATAAAATCAAGGCATTACAGGAAGAGATTGATAAAATTGTAGCTTCGAGTAAGGAAGAAGTGGAGGAATTACGAATAAAATATATTAGTAAAAAAGGGCACATCAGCCAATTATTCAACGATTTTAAAAATGTTCCGCCAGAGCAAAAAAAGGAAGTTGGACAAGCAATTAATATTCTTAAGCAATTTGCACTCGATAAAATAAATGCACTCAAAGAAGGTTTCGAAAACAATGGAAGTGAGTCGTCGGGTATTGATTTAACAATACCGGGTGAACCGATGAAACTAGGAACCCGCCACCCACTTTCGCTGGTAAAAAATGAGATCATCGGTATTTTTGCCCGTCTGGGTTTTACTGTTGCCGAAGGACCGGAGATTGAAGATGACTGGCACGTATTTTCTGCCTTGAATTTTCCGCCCGAACACCCTGCCCGCGACATGCAGGATACTTTCTTTATCGAAAAAGATCCGGATGTATTGTTGCGCACGCATACCTCAAGTGTTCAGATTCGGGTAATGGAACGTACACAGCCTCCCATCCGGATGATTTTCCCTGGCCGTGTGTTTCGTAACGAGGCTATTTCAGCACGTTCTCACTGCATTTTTCATCAGATTGAAGGTTTGTATGTGGACGAAAACGTTTCGTTTGCCGACCTGAAACAAACGCTCCTTCAGTTTGCCAAAGAGTTGTTTGGCGAAGACACAAAAATCAGGTTACGCCCGTCGTACTTCCCGTTTACCGAGCCAAGTGCCGAAATGGATGTGAGCTGTTCGATTTGTGGCGGCAAAGGTTGTAACGTTTGTAAATATACCGGCTGGCTTGAGATTCTAGGCTGTGGTATGGTAGATCCGAATGTACTCGAACTTTGTAATATCGACAGCCGTAAATACACCGGTTTTGCCTTTGGAATGGGAATTGAACGTATTACAATGTTGCGCTACGGTATAAAAGATATTCGTCATTTCTTTGAAAACGATGTCCGTTTCCTGAAGCAGTTTGAGTCAGCTACTTAAAAAATATTTTTGATGCTATATCAAGAAAAAGGAGTCAGAAACAGGCTCCTTTTTTAATTTTCACCAAAATCATTTCTGCCCAAAAAACAACATTCAAACAAATAACTACGTTTTATTCCTGTAACTAACACGTTAACACGAATTTAACAAAACCTTATTTTAACACATGTTTTATAGCATGTTAAAATTGAATGTCATAACTTTGCTGAATACTTTTTAGTCTTTTTTTGACTGTAAAGCATGATTTTAACAATCCGGGATGGGATTACTGAAAGAAACAAACTGAAATTTTTATTACTTAATATCCCGGATACCAAATAGAAAACAGATGAAAACTGAAACAAATCAGAATCAGATTGTCATTAAAACCGACACTGAAAATGAGAAGAAAATGTTGCCCATGAACATGATGTTCACTTTGGCAGCTGGTGCAATTGCCGGAGTGGCAATTATCTTCGGCCTTTTTTGGGCCGTAGAAAAATTACTCGGAATGTAATTTACGTACTATACACAACAGAAAAGCTTGCCGGTTGGCAAGCTTTTCTTGTTTTATGACGTTTTCAGTAAATCTATTTTTGCAAAATGTTTTCGATTGCCACCAATTCCTCATCAAAAAAAGAAAGCTTATTAAGTGTTTCCACATTATTCTCTATCTGTTTTACTGAGCTGGCGCCAATCAGTACCGAAGTAATGCGTTTATCTCTTAAAACCCATGCCAGTGCCATTTGCGCCAACGACTGGCCACGTTCCATTGCTATTTGATTCAATTTTACAATCTTTCCGTAAGCTGAATCTATATGCTCCTTCTTTAAAAACACTTCGCGCGTAGCTCTGGAACCTTCAGGTATTCCATTCAAATATTTATCCGTTAAAAGGCCCTGTGCCAGCGGAGAAAAAGGAATACATCCTACCCCTTCCTGTTCCAGCACATCCAGTAAACCATCTTCTACCCAACGTTCAAACATCGAGTACTTTGGCTGGTGAATTAAACAAGGAGTACCCAATTCGCGAAGAATTTTTGCAGCTTCGCGGGCCATTTCTGCGGGATAATTCGAAATTCCAACATAAAGTGCCTTCCCCGATCTTACAGCCTGGTCAAGTGCCATCATTGTTTCTTCAAGCGGTGTGTCCGGGTCGGGACGGTGCGAATAAAAAATATCCACATATTCAAGCCCCATTCGCTTTAAACTCTGATCGAGACTGGCCAGCACATATTTTCGGCTCCCCCATTCGCCATAAGGCCCGGGCCACATTAAGTAACCTGCTTTTGATGAAATAATTAATTCATCGCGGTAAGCAGTAAAATCCTGCTTAAGGATTCTTCCAAAATTTTCTTCTGCCGATCCCGGTGGCGGACCATAATTATTGGCCAAATCGAAGTGAGTAATTCCCAAATCGAATGCACGGTGAAGCATTGCCCTACCGTTTTCAAAAACATCGACACCCCCGAAATTGTGCCATAAACCCAGAGAAACTGCAGGCAATTTTAGCCCCCACTTTCCACACCGGTTGTATTTCATCGCACTGTAACGATTTTCATTTGCAATATATGTCATAAATACACGATTTATTTTGTACCTAAAATTAACGATTTTATCGGGCTATCGTTCAAATGATCGGATGTTGTTCGAATACCCGGCAGAAAGAAGGTTGCTATTCATTCATTTTCACTAATTTTGACGCATTAACAGATTACAATGGAACAATTCAGCACTCGTCAAAATAAAATTTCGAAGCTTGTACAACGCGAAATGGCCGACATTTTATTAAAAGTAAACAAAACTCAATTTATTGGAAAGTTAATAAGCGTAACGGTTGTAAGGGTTACTAAAGATCTTGGAATAGCCAGGGTTTATCTGAGTATTTTCCCTTCGGAGTTTTCCAAAGAAATACTGGAAGAAATGCGATTGAGCAGCAAACAACTCAGGGGCGAACTGGGAAGAAAAGTTGGAAAAAGCCTGCGTGTAATCCCCGATCTTGAATTTTATATTGATGACAGCCTGGACTATATTGAAAACATTGATAACTTATTAAAGTCGTAAACCATCCGTTCATTAACTTCTAAAATTACATTGAACTTACCTTTTTTTATTGCCAAAAGATACCTGGTTTCCAAAAAGAAACAAAATATTATTAACATAATATCAGGGATTTCTTTGGCTGGAATCGTAGTTGGAGCCATGGCAATTATCATCATTGTTTCAGTAATGAATGGTTTTACTCAGTTGATTGGTGTTTTTTACAGTGACTTCGATCCGGATTTAAAAATTATACCGGCAGAAGGAAAAATGTTTGATCCGGCAGAAATTGATGTCCGGAAAATAAAGAATATTTCAGGAGTGCTTTCTTATGCCGAAGTAATTGAGGAAGTGGCAATGCTGAAATACGGAAAGCAACAATATCCGGCCACCGTGAAAGGTGTTCCGCCCAATTACAATCAATACACCAACATTGAAAAACTATTGACCGAAGGATCGTATTATTTTGAAAAACAGAATATTGACTATGCAGTAGTAGGACAAGGTGTAGCTAACTACCTCAATGTGGGTGTTTCATTTCTTGATCCGATAGAAATTTTTGTTCCGAAAAAAGGTAAACAATTTTCACTCAATCCGTCTCGTGCCATGAATCACGGATATTTATATCCGGCAGGTATTTTTTCGGTTTTGGAAGAAATTGATGCCGAATATATTTTAGTGTCAGCTAGTTATGCAAAAGAGATTTTTGAAAGTGGTAATATGGTTTCTGCGATCGAAATAGATATCGATAACACAGTGCCGGTAAAAGAAATCCAGAAACAACTTCAGGAGATTTCAGGAGAAAGATTTCACGTGAAAAACAAGGAACAGCAGCACGACCTGGTTTTCAAAACCATGAAATCGGAAAAATGGGCGGTTTATTTTATTCTCATCTTCATTTTGCTGCTTGCATCCGGAAATATGATTGGCAACCTAACCATGCTTTATATCGACAAAAAGGACGATATTACCATTTTAAAAAGTATGGGCTTATCCACGCAAAAAATATACCGCATTTTTCTGTACGAAGGATGGATTATTTCTTTGGTTGGAGGAATTATCGGAACATTGCTCGGAATATTTGTTTGTTGGTTGCAAATCAGGTTTGAACTGATAAAACTCCCCGGGGCAAATGGCTCCTTTGTAATTTCTGCTTATCCTGTAAAAATTATGCTTAGCGATGTTATTCTTGCATTTCTGGCGGTTCTTTCAATAGGTTTTCTTGCTTCCTGGTACCCGGTAAAATTTATGTCACAAAAACAGCTTACCCAAACAAATATTAATTAACTGAAAATAGTCAGCGTATTTACTTTCTATTTGTCCTAACTTTCGGTCAGAAATTAAATTATCAATACGAACTTTTTAAAAATTTAGTAAAGTTTCATTCTTTTGCATTTAGAAAAGTAATATTATCACTAAATAGATTTATGAAAGCAATTGTTAAAAGCAAACCGGAAAGAGGTTTATGGATGGAAGAGGTACCAATTCCAAAACCCGGACCAAACGATATTTTGTTGAAAGTGAAAAAATCGGCCGTTTGTGGTACCGATTTGCACATTTACAAATGGGACGAATGGGCACAGCAAACCATTAAAACTCCGGTAATTATCGGGCACGAATATATGGGAACTGTTGTGGAAGTTGGCTCCGAAGTAGATCGTGTAAAAGTGGGTGAACGGGTAACCGTAGAAGGACATATTTCATGTGGTTTTTGCAGGAACTGCAGGCGCGGTCGTCAGCACATTTGCGATAATACCATTGGAATTGGTGTACAACGCGATGGTGGTTTTGCTGAATACATCGCTGTTCCGGCTAAAAATGTGCTCCACATCGACGATAGAATTTCGGACGAAATGATGGCCATTATGGATCCACTGGGAAATGCCACACACACAGCATTGTCTTTCCCTCTGCTGGGCGAAGATGTATTAATAACCGGTATTGGCGGACCAATTGGTGCCATGGCGGTTGCAATCTGCAAGTTTGCGGGTGCCCGTAATGTTATCGGAACCGATTTAAGTAAATATCGTCGTGATCTTGCCCGGAAAATGGGTGCTACACGTGTAGTGGATCCTACAAAAGAAAGTATAAAAGAGGCGATGGCAACTCATAATATGGTAAGCGGTTTCGACATCGGTTTGGAGTGTTCAGGATCTCCTGTAGCTTTTAACGACATGGTAAACCACATGTACAACGGCGGCAAAATCAGTCTTTTAGGATTGCTTCCTCAAAATACTCAAATTAACTGGAGCAGACTGATTTTTAAAGGATTAACACTAAAAGGAATTTACGGACGAGAGATGTACGAAACCTGGTATCACATGGAGATGATGCTTACTTCGGGCCTCGATATTTCACCCATCATCACACACCGTTTCAAGGCTGACGATTTTCAAAAAGCCTTTGATATTATGGAAAGTGGCGACTGTGGTAAAATTATTCTCGACTGGGAATAATTGTTTCACGTGAAAAGAAACGATACGCTTTAAGGGGGGCCAAACATGGTTCCCCTTTTTGTTTGTGTTTCGGCGAATAAGTATTTCAACTAACTTTGCAGCAAAAGAAATATTTTGAAACAAGGACTGGTCATAAAATCAACCGGAAGCTGGTACACAGTGGAAGACGAAGAAGGCAATACTTTTGATTGTAAAATAAAAGGGAACTTCAGGATAAAAGGTATTAAAAATACAAATCCTGTTACTGTTGGCGACCGGGTAAGTTTTACCCTGCAAGCTGTATCAGCAAACGAAAATGAAGTTAAAATAGGGCTTATAACAGCTATTTCAGAACGAAAGAACTATATCATTCGCCGCTCTATAAACCTCTCGAAACAGGCGCACATTATCGCCGCCAATATTGACCAGGCCATACTCATTGTTACAGTTGACTACCCCGTAACTACAACCACTTTTATTGATCGTTATCTGGCATCGGCCGAAGCTTATCGAATACCGGTTATGCTTGTTTTTAATAAAACCGACAGGTACAATTCCGGGCAAACAGCAAAAATGAATGACTGGATATCGATTTATGAAAACATTGGCTACACATGTCTCCGAACATCGGCTGATACAGGAGAAGGTATTGAGGACTTAAGAAACGCCCTCAAAAACAAAACAAATGTGGTAAACGGCCACAGCGGCGTTGGCAAATCAACACTGATTAATTTAATTCAGCCCGGTTTAAATCTTAAAACAATGGAAATTTCGGATTTACATAAAACCGGCAAACATACCACCACGTATTCAGAACTGTTTAAACTTGATTTTGGCGGTTATATCATCGATACACCGGGAATTAAAGCCTTTGGTATGCTGGAGATGGAACCGTGGGAAATTTCACATTATTTTGTTGAAATATTTAAGGTTTCTGAAAATTGCCAGTATAATAATTGTTCGCACACTCATGAACCGGGTTGTGCAGTTAAATCGGCAGTAGAAAATGGTGAAATTGCACCGTCGAGATTTATCAGTTATTTAGGTCTCCTGGAAGGAGATGAAAAATACCGACCTGCTTTTTAGATTCAATAGATAAAATCTATTCCGAAGATTCTATAAAACCTCCACCCACTAATCTGTTGCCATCATAAAAAACAGCCGTTTGTCCGGGGGAAATCATCGCTTCAGGTTCTAATAATTCGACCTCTGCCCTTGTGTCGTTAAAAATATGCAATTTACAGCGGGTTTCCTGAAGCCTGTAACGTACCTTTACTATAAGTTCACATTCATTATTAACTATCTCTTTATCAATAAAATAATAATCTTTTAATTGAATTTTTGTCCGATATAAATCCTCGTATTTTGCTAATACAATTTCATTGCGATCTAGACGAATTTCTGACACAAAAACCGGAAAATTGAGGTTTAGACCCAATCCGCGTCGTTGTCCGATAGTATAATTTGTAATTCCTTTATGACAGCCAATTATTTCACCATTATGATAAACAAAATTTCCGGGTGAAGATAAAATCCCATTTTCTTCCAAAAAATTTCTGTAGTTATTTCCTTCAATAAAGCATATTCCTAAACTATCCTTTTTTTCGGATAATTGTGTAAATCCTCTGTTTGAGGCCATATTTCTAACATCAACTTTTTTATACCCGCCAAGTGGAAAATACAAACGATCAACAATCTCCCTCTTTAATCCCCAAAGAAAAAAAGTTTGATCTTTATCCGGATCATCTCCGGCAAACAAATATTTTTTACCACTATAAATACCGGTTTTTACATAGTGCCCGGTTGAAATATAAAAGCAGTTATTAGCATTTGCATACTTTTCCAGATAATGAAATTTTAAATTAGGATTACAGTATGCACAGGGAAACGGTGTTCGCCCAACCAAGTATTCATCAATAAAATACTGAATAATTTTTTCTTTAAATTCGTAACGCAGATCAACCGTTATATGCGGAATATTAAGTTTACGGGCAAGCGTTTTGGCATCACTAAAAACCCTTTCACATTGCTCGTCGGAACCGCTAAATTGAAAACTAATACCAACGACCTCAAAACCCTGTTCCTTTAAAATTATTGCCGACATTGAGCTATCAATACCTCCACTCATGCCAAGAAGTACTCTTTTATTTTCCTTCATTTTCCTGCTTAAAATAGGTAAAAACAATTTTGGCTTTTGCGCTTCCAATAATTGCTGCAATTGAATGTTCCTTTTGAACTTTAATATTTTTTACCGATTTAAATTCCTTTAATAGTTTTTCGGCGGTCTTCCCTCCTATTCCCGGTATTGCATTTAGTTCAGAACCAATAAAACTATTAGATCGCTTGTTACGGTGAAAAGTAATTCCAAAGCGATGAGCTTCATCACGCAGTTGCTGAATTACCTTTAATGTTTCAGAATTTTTATTTATATAAACCGGGACTGAGTCTCCAGGAAAATAGATCTCTTCCAAACGCTTGGCAATACCAATAATTGCAATTTTCCCGCGCAGTTTAAGTGAATCCAAAGCATTTACGGCCGAAGAAAGTTGACCTTTCCCCCCATCAATTACAATAAGTTGAGGCAATGGTTTTTTTTCATCTAAAAGCCGCTTGTAACGCCGGAAAACAACTTCTTCCATCGAAGCAAAATCGTTTGGTCCTTCCACTGTTTTTATATTAAAATGACGATATTCCCGCTTTAAGGGTTTCGCATTTTTAAAAACAACACACGCTGCCACCGGATTAGTCCCCTGCAAATTACTATTATCAAAACATTCAATAAGTTCGGGGAGTTGTTGTAACTGCAGGTCTTTTTTTATGCTATTCAGAATCCGATCAGTACGAATTTGCGGGTTTTTCAATACAGTTTGTTTTTCCTTTTCAAGCCTGAAATACTTTGCATTTCGTATTGACAAATCCAACAATTGCTTTTTGTCACCCCTTTGAGGAACCTTAAATACAACGTTTTCAAGAACCTGTTCAAGGTTAATCGGCACTAAAATCTCACGTGCATTACTAAATATTTTTTGGCGAATATCAACAATACCGGCCATTAACAACTCCTTTTTATCCTCTTCCAGCCCTTTTTTTATTTCAAGCGTAAAAGTTTGAATAATGGCTCCCCGGATAATTTTCAGGTAATTAATAAATGCATGTGTTTCATTTTCATCAATTGAAAATACGTCAACATCAGTAATAACTGGCGATACAACGGTAGAACGGCTTTGGTATCGTTTTAGTGAATCATACTTTTCCTTAACTTTTATTGCCTCTTCAAATTTTAATTGAGAGGACATATCAGCCATTGATAGTTCCAAATGCTTAATAACACCCGACACATTTCCTTTTAAAATATCGGCAATATCATCAATCCCCCTGTTGTATTCCTCTTCCGAAATATAACCTTCACACGGTCCTAAACAGTTACCTATATGATATTCCAAACACACTTTAAATTTCCCTGCTGCAATATTTTCTTTACTCAGATTATAATTACAGGTACGTAATTTATACTCCGACTTAAACAAATCGAGCAAGGTTTGAACGGTATAAACAGAAGTATATGGACCGAAATATTTCGATCCGTCCCGAATTAAATTACGGGTTTTAAAAACCCTGGGAAATGCTTCATTCTTTATACAAATCCATGGATAACTCTTATCGTCTTTTAATCGGATATTATAACGGGGCTGATATTTCTTAATCAGGTTATTTTCCAACAACAATGCATCCTGTTCACTTTGTACAACCATATGCTTAATGTCGGCAATATTTCGTACAAGTAGTGCCGTTTTCCGATGATCATGGTGTTTGGAAAAATAGGAAGAAACACGCTTTTTAAGGTCTTTCGCTTTACCTATATAAATAATTGTTCCCGAAGAATCAAAGAACTGATAAATCCCAGGCTGATGGGGTAAAACCGTGAGCAGTTCTTTTAAATAATCGATACTTTTATTTAAGGTTTTATATTTCAAACGCTAATTATATTTTACCAAAATCTGAGTTTCATAATCGCGCAAAAGCTGTTTATTGGGAGTATCAATAAATTCCAAATCGCAAATAAAGCTAAAATAAATTCGATTTACGTCACATTTCTGGGCAAGCCTCAGAGCAGCCACTGCGGTCCCTCCTGTCGCCAGCAAGTCGTCGTGAATTAAAACAATATCCTCACTGGAAAGTGCATCGGCATGCATTTCTACAACATCGTTTCCGTACTCCAACTCATATGTTTCCTGCAAGGTAGCAGAAGGCAGTTTGCCTCGTTTACGAATAGGTACAAAACCAGCATTTAATTGATTTGCCACAGCACCACCAAATACAAATCCCCGCGCCTCTAAACCAACTACCTTTGTTATCCCCTTTCCTTTAAAGTTTTCATAAATACAATCCGTAACATACCTCACAGCCTCCCTGTTTTTAAACAACGTAGTTATATCTTTAAAACTTATACCCTCTTTAGGATAATCAGCTATTTCCCTAATTTCCTTTTTTAAATCCATTTTAAAATTTATTGTTCCACGTGAAACGTTAGCGACCCATCATTACTAAAAGCACATTTACATCAGCCGGTGAAACACCCGAAATGCGCTTTGCCTGACCAATTGTTGTTGGTTTTATTTTTTCCAGTTTTTGACGTGCTTCTGTAGATAATGATTTTAGTTCAAGATAATTAAATTTATCTTTAATAATTATGTTATCCAGCTTGATTAGCTTTTCAGCCAATTGCTTTTCCCTGTCTATATAGCCTTCGTATTTAATGGCAATTTCAGTACCTTCTATAATTTCTTCTCGTCTTGACACGGGAACATCCTCAAGAAAAGAACTGAAAGGTGTTACAATACGAATTAAATCGTGTATAGAAATTTGCGGCCTTAAAATCAAATCGAAAAGTTTTACACCTTGTTTTAATTCTGCAGTTCCCTTGCTTACAAGTAATTTATTAACAAACCTGGGCTTTATTGAAAATTGACGAGTAAATTCAATTATACGATCAATCCAACCGTATTTTTCTTCCAATAAATCCATGCGGTCCTTCTTAGCTAAACCAAGTTGATAAGACCTTCTGGTAAGGCGTGCATCGGCATTATCCTGCCGCAACAAAATACGGTATTCTGCCCTGCTGGTAAACATGCGATAAGGTTCATCCACGCCCTTTGTAACAAGATCGTCAATCAAAACGCCAATATAGGCTTCATCTCTACCCAAAATAAATTCTTTACCGGAATCTGTAGCCTTTAAATGAGCATTGATTCCAGCCATAATTCCCTGGGCACCAGCTTCTTCGTAACCAGTAGTGCCATTAATCTGACCAGCAAAATAAAGATAACCCACTAATTTAGTTTCAAGCGTATGGTGCAATTGAGTAGGTTCAAAATAATCATACTCAATCGCATAACCCGGCCTAAAAATTTTTGCATTTTCAAGACCAGAAACCTTATTAAGTGCTTTTAACTGAACATCCCACGGCAAAGAAGAAGAAAAACCGTTCAAATAAAATTCTATGGTATTTTCACCTTCCGGTTCTAAAAATAACTGATGTTGCTGTTTTTCAGAAAAGGTAACCAGTTTCGATTCTATACTCGGGCAATACCTTGGGCCTGCACCTTGTATAGTACCATCAAACATGGGAGAAAACTCAAAACCCTTCTCCAATTCGCCATGAACACTTGGGCTGGTATGAGTTATCCAACATGAGCGTTGTTTTAAAGAAGAGGTTATTTCGGGAAGATAAGAGAACTTAAAATGTCCCTCATCCCCTTTTTGTTCTGTAAACTTTGAAAAATCAACTGTTCTCCCATCAATTCGAACCGGTGTACCAGTTTTTAATCTCCCCGTTTCAAAACCATGATCAAATAATTGTTCAGTAATATTATAAGAAGCCGATTCGCCAATTCTGCCACCCTGCATTTTGGAAGCACCGATATGCATTAAACCGTTCAGAAAAGTACCATTGGTTAGAATAACGGTTTTTGAGCGAAATTTGACTCCAATTTTAGTTACTACGCCTTTAACTACCTTATTTTCAATAACTAAGCCAATTACTGCATCCTGCCAAAGGTCGAGATTATCGATACTTTCCAATACATTCCTCCATTCTTCGGTAAATCTAAAACGATCGTTTTGAGACCGTGGACTCCACATTGCAGGCCCCTTTGAACGATTCAGCATTCTAAACTGAATGGTTGTTTTGTCAGCGATAATTCCTGAATAACCACCCAAGGCATCAATTTCACGTACAATTTGTCCCTTGGCGATACCACCCATTGCCGGATTACAGGACATTTGACCATATTTAGTCATGTCCATGGTAATCAATAAAGTTTTTGAACCCAAATTAGCTGCTGCAGCTGCCGCCTCACATCCTGCGTGGCCACCTCCTACAACAATAACATCATATTCCGGTATCATATTTCCATCCCCTTAAAATCAACTTCACTTAAATAAAAATCCTCTTTACTACGCATCAAATTCTTATCGTTATCCGTCTTATCTTTATATCCTACTAAGTGTAATGTACCGTGAAACACAACTCTGTACAGCTCCTTTAAAAGCGTTGAGCCGTATTTTTCGGCATTTTCTTTCACCCGTTCAATACTAATAAAAAGATCGCCGGAAATAACATTACCTTCAACGTAATCAAACGTTATTATATCCGTATAATAATCGTGATTCAGATACTCTTTGTTCATCTTTAAAAGATATTCATCGGAGCAAAAAACAACCGAAATATCACCTGTTTCCCTTAACTCTTTTTTAATCAAAGAATTAAGGTGCAAAACTAATATATTTTCGTGAATTGAGAATGGTTCAATGTCATCGAAATATATTTCGATCGAATTCATTTACATTGAATTTTAAATTGAAGACTGTTTTCTTTTTGATTAAAACGAACAAAACTGGAAAGCGATTTAATAATGTGAATACCTCTGCCCGACTCTTTTTTTAAGTTGATACCGAGCGTAGGATCCGGAATATTTTCAATATCAAAACCATCGCCTTCGTCAGTAATACTAAAAAAAATACTCTGATGTAAATAATCCACAATAACGGTTATTTTCCTACTAACAATATTTTTATTTCCATGTATTATGGAATTTATTACCGCCTCTGATACACATAAAAAAGATTTCTTTAAACAAGCTTCGGATAACTGATGGTTTTCAAAAATACTTTTTAAAAAGGCCTCTACTTTCTGAAGCTCAGTTTTCGAAGATTGTATTACTAATATGTAACGAGGCTGCTCTGTCACTGCTTGGTTTTGATGTTATTCAGATATTGTTTGTATTTAATGTTGTAAAAATGGTTTAATTTATTCGAATTCTTGTTTAAATACTCGATTGAGTAGTTTTCTTTTTCTTTATACTCGAAAAACTTAACGGGGTTACTGTAAAATTCATCGGCACTTTTCGATTCGCGTTTCTCTTCAAATTCTCTTTCCATTTCTGCCTTTTCTGCTTCAAGCAAACGTGTTTCAATTAAATTTTGCCGTTTAATCATTTCTGTATTCACATTTCTGTTAAGCAACTCTTTGCGGTTTTGATCGAGTATCTTATCAATCTCCTGTAAGGTATTTTTAGCACTGCTACCTACGCCACCGCTATTCATCATTTCACGAATCATTTGTTGCATCATCTCGTGTTGCATCAGGCTTTCTCCCAACTGCTGGTTCATCCCCTGCTTGCCACCTTCTTTCATTTGTTGAATCATTTTTTCCAACTGTTGCTTTATGTTTTCTGATGACTTTTTCAAATCAGGCATCCCACTACCCTTTCCTCCGGGATTTTCGCACTGCTGGTCGCCAGGCTGTGCATTTGCCTGTTGCTTTTCCATTTGCTCAAGTACTTCGCTTAAAAGCAAAGCCAGATTATTGGACGCAGTAACAACAAACTGTTGACTGCTTCTAGCCTGCGGAAACAGTGCTTCTTCCATCTCAGATGCAGCCTTGTTCATATTTATTTCAAGCGAAATAAGCTCATTATTTACCGTATTGGTGATTTGTGGTGTTCGCATGGCCAAGGCATACAACGAATCTTTTACAATAATGCTTTGATCCTTAATCCTCTTTTGATCCTGGTTTAATTGAACCAGTGCCGGATCTTTCGCATCCAAACCGCTTAATCCGTTCAAAATATCCTCCTGGCCAAAACTAATGTAAAGCAGATTACTTAAAATTTGTTTCAGGTTCTGAATATTCTCGGTATTCTGCTGCTGGCTGTTCATATTAAGCATTTGCTGCATACCAAAAGCCATGTTTTCTAATTTCTCAGAAGTCTCGTTTATACTTTCGCCCGACTTCTTTTTATTCTTTTTATCTAAGTTTTCCTTACTATCTTCAATACTTTCATCAACATTGTCAAAATCCTCTTTAAACTCATCAAATGCCACCGGTTTTTCGAGCTCTTTATTCATTTCGAGCGCCTCTTTAATCTTATTTTGAAGTTCTTCTAGCTCCTTCTCATGCTCTTCTACAGCTTTTTTGGCTTCTTCAAAATTCTTGTCTTCGACAGTTTTTTCAGCCAACGATTTTTCTTCCACCGAAATTTCACCAATGCGGTCAATTACATCCTGTAGTTTTTGCTCAATTTTCATTTTCTTGAGCATTTCCAGGTTTCTGTCCAATTGTTTCTGAAGATCGTCGAACGACATGTCCATGTTCTTACTTAACTGGTTTAATTTCTTGCTGTCAAACTCTTCTGCAAGTTTGTTAAACTCTTCCATCAGCTTTTTTAACTCATCGGTAAAAACTTCGTCTAACAATTCTTCAATTTGTTTTTGTTTTTCAAGAATGTCCTGATCCGGCTTTTCAAACGAATTCAAATAATTATTTAAATTTTCATTGCTTTGTTTTACAGCATCATACAACTTCTCCAACTTATTTTGTTTTTGAACGATATCGTTTACCATCTGCGACTTTTCCCAGTCTGAAACAGAGGCATCCATATTTTTATATTGAAGATTTTTTAGGTCTTGTTGAATTTCACCAGCCAGTTTCTGACTCTGATCCAACATATTTTCAAGCATTTTAAATTGCTCTTTATCAAATTCCTGTATTTCTTCCTGATCCGGAATATGAAAAGTAAAACTTTTTGAAGTAGTTGTTTTGTACCTGTTTACGGCATCGTTATCGGTAACCGAAAAATAATAAGAAATTGTGCCCTCTTTCCCGGGAAGCTCTTTAAAATCGAAACTGTAATAAAAATCCTGATCAATTAAATTTTTAACGATTGGAATGGCAATACTCGAATCAGTATTATCAATATTATAATGAAATTTAAGCGACGAAAATCCATAATCGTCACCTATCGTCCCTTTATAAAAAAAGCGGGTTATATTGCTTGAATCCTGTGCCTGAACCACATCAATTTCAGGATAAAGATCCGGAATAACATCTATTGAATACGAAAGTGCCAGCTCGGGTTGAGTTACCCGGTTTTGAATAAACACGTTGTAAGCGGCCGATTTATAAAATTTCTGTTCAATTTCTAAACCCTGATCCGTTTTTAAAGCGTTTATCCGCAACGAGTCGTTTATAATAAAATAGAGCGAATCAACATCAATTCCGTTAAAAACCCATTTTACCTTGCTCCCGTTTGGTACTTGCAAATCGCCAATATTATCAAAAACCTGATTTTTCAAACCGGTATAAACAGGCGGAGCAAGTTCCGTTTTAAAGGAATTAATACCGGGTTTTGGCAACAGAAGCAACTGGTATTTATCCGATTTGTATTTTAAATCGGTGAAATAAAACTGTACAGAGTTAATAACCGAAGCCATTTCAAATTCGTAAACTCCTGCATAATTTGTTTTCATTAAATAATTGTTGCCATCAATATTAATGTAGGCAATTTGCGGAATCTCCTCTCCTTCGGCAGTAACTTTAAAAGTATAAGAATCACCTTTTTTTGCCTTTAAATCAGTATTTTGTAAATGAAATGAAAAGGGGGCTGGTTTAACAAAAGTTTCGTTGTAGTGGATAATTCTGTGGGCCGAATCGGTAAAAATATTCTTATCAGCCAAAAACAAACCGCTAGTAACAACAAAACTAATCAGTAAATACACTGCAATTAAACGAACATTCTTAAAATTTACCGCTTCATTAAAATCAAAAACCTTTAGTTCTTCTATTTTCTGATCAATACTGGCCAGCAGAATATCGTTTGATGTGTCTTTGTTCTCATACTCTGATAACTCAATAATATTCAATAACTTATCCTGAATACCGGTAAAATGGCCCTGAATTAAAGCGGTGGATGATTTTAAATTAAGCGGTTTGAGAATGTGCAGCAAACGAAGCAGGGGAATACCAATAAAACTTATCACAAGTAAAAGGGTAAAAAATATAAATCCGTAGAATACTATTTTCCGGGCTTCGGAAGACAAATACACAAAATACTCAATCAACGAAAACGCTGTGAATAACACAAGCAAAACAATTGCGCTTAACACCAAACCTTTTATTACCTGGTAAGAATGGTACTTGAGTTTAAAAGTATTTAGCTTATGAACAAGTATGTCGAAATTTTTCGTCATCTAATTATTTTTCAGGCCTTTATTAAAATGCTACTTTGTTAACAAAGTGTGCGCTTATTGCTTAAAACACAAAAATAATCTTTTCATTTAAAATTTGGTTTATCCGCAAATTTCTACATATAACAACCGCTGTGAAAAAGATTTGTTAGAAACGAAAAAATTTAAGCCCGATATTTCAACAGAATTTACACCGGTTAATATCGTCCTTTTACTTTTTTATTCTTCTATTAACAGTTGTTAGTAAAAATTAAAAGTGCTTTAAAATTTAATACTTTAATATACGCCAATCCTGTTTAAAACCTTTTAAAAATACAGTTAAAAGCACTTTCATAAAAAATAGGAAATACTAATTAACACTTACCAACAGGTTATAATAAACACTATTAGTTTTTTATATTTGTTTCAATATTAATATTAATACAGAAAGCTTGGACATACTATTAGTTGAAGACAATGTACTAAATCAGAAAATCGTTTCTTTTAATCTGAAGAAATACAATTTTTCGGTAAAAACAGTTGACAACGGGCCCGATGCCATTGAAGCGGTAAAGAATACTGATTTCCGTTTAATTTTGATGGATTTGATGTTGCCGGGAATGAACGGCTACGAAATTACCCGTGAAATAAGACAATTTGAAAAAGAAAAGGGAACAGAAAGCACCGTTCCGATTATTGCCATAACTGCCAATACACTCGATAACGATCGTGAAAAATGTTTTGAAGCCGGTATGAATGATTACCTTTCGAAACCATTTACGGCAGAGCAGTTGATCGAGAAAGTACATCATTTTTTAGTTTAAATTGAAACGATGGAAGATAATCCGGACATAAGGGGAGGTTCATACACAGAGACAGAAAAAGAGCTGGATAAAAAATTACGGCCACTTGAGTTCAGTGATTTTAAAGGACAAAAACAAATTGTTGAAAACCTTGAAATATTTGTAAAGGCGGCTAAAATGAGAGGCGAAGCGCTGGATCATGTTTTATTACATGGCCCGCCAGGGTTGGGGAAAACCACGCTGTCGAACATTATTGCCAACGAACTTGGGGTGGGTTTTAAAATTACATCGGGCCCGGTGTTGGATAAACCTGGTGATTTAGCCGGTTTATTAACTAACCTCGAAGAAAGCGATGTGTTGTTTATCGACGAAATTCATCGTTTATCGCCCATTGTGGAAGAATACCTGTATTCGGCAATGGAAGATTTCAGGATTGATATAATGATTGACAAGGGGCCGAGTGCAAGATCGGTGCAGCTCGAATTAAGCCCTTTTACGCTCATAGGGGCCACAACTCGTTCCGGATTGCTAACTTCTCCACTAAGGGCCCGTTTTGGCATTAAATCGCACCTGGAGTACTACGACGCGGATGTATTAACGCTTATTGTTAAACGATCGGCAGGAATTTTAAATGTGAGCATTACCGAAGATGCAGCCCGTGAAATAGCATTACGAAGCCGTGGAACACCGCGTATTGTAAATTCGCTGCTTCGCCGGGTACGCGATTTTGCCCAGGTAAAAGGAAACGGAGATATTGAAATTGATATCACCCGCCATGCATTGGCTGCGATGAACATTGATAAACACGGTTTGGATGAAATGGATAACCGCATTTTAACTTCTATTATCGATAAATTTAAAGGAGGACCCGTAGGAATTACAACCATTGCTACCGCAGTTGGCGAAGATGCCGGAACCATTGAAGAGGTTTACGAACCTTTTTTAATAAAAGAAGGTTTTATTAAACGTACTCCACGCGGACGTGAAGTTACTGAATTGGCATACAAACATTTAGGAAAGATAAAATACGGAGACTCCCCTACTCTATTTTGATATAAATTTTACTTCAAACAATCTCGGATATAGTTTACCGGTTACATACATCCGATTGTTTTCACTATCGTAGGCAATGCCATTCAGGAAGTCGATACGTTCACCTGGTTTGTGATAAAGATCGATGATACCGCCAAGGTTAATTTCTTCCAGTATTTTTCCGGTTGTCAGGTCAACTTTAACAATGTAGTTGGTTTGATATATGTTGGCATAAATAAAACCGTTCACATATTCCAACTCATTTAAATAGGTCATTAACACACGGTCGTCGGCAACCTGAAGTTTTTTGACCACCGAAAAATCTTCGGGGTCAAGCCAGGTAAGATAATTTGTACCGTCGCTCATAATCAGGTTTTTACCATCATTTGTAAGACCCCATCCTTCGGTTGAAGCATACGTAAAACTATCGATAACTGCCAGTGTTTCCAAATCGTAAACAAAACCTTTTTGAGCTTTGTAAGTGAGTTGATAAATTTTACCGTTCAAAATGGTAATTCCCTCTCCAAAATACTTATCATCCATTTCGAAAACCTTAAGAGGCTTTCCGGTTGAAATATCAACTTTCATTAGTTTTGAATGACCTCTTTCACCGGTCCCTTCATAAAAATAACCGTTGTAGTATTCCAGTCCCTGGGTGTAAGAAGTGGTTAAATGCGGATAATTGTTTAACACTTGGTAAGAAAACTGGGCAGGTTTAATATCGGATAAAACAGTAATTGTTTTTGAACGTGTATTTTTTAAACCGTCGGTTTTTTCAGCACTAACATTAAAACTAACGGTACCAAGTTCTTTAATTTCAACACTTTTTGCAGTAAAATCAAGTTCTTTGCTTTCTTCAATTAAATTGTTTTGAAGAGAAAGATTTACCGATTTTAATTCACCGTCGCGAAGTTTTGTAGATACATTTACTGACACTTTTTCGCCCCAAACATACTGCTGTTTTTCAGGTTGAATGGTGATGTTACTAACAGGTTTACGCGGCCTTTTATTCGATTTATTTGAACAGGAAAAGATGGTAACAAACAGGGTTATTATCGTCAGTATTGTAAAAGATTTCAGTTTCATGTTGTTGAAAATATTAAAAACCTCAAAGATAAAACTATTAAATGTTTGCTGTTAAATGTATTTTATCTTTGTCGAAAAATAATACACAATTGAATCCTTTTAAAAAATTAGCCGGAGATACAGCAATTTATGGCGTTAGCAGCATAGTGGGGCGTTTTCTTAACTGGTGGCTTGTCCCCTACTACTCTTTTATGTTTTTACCCGAACAGTACGGAGTGGTAACCAATATGTATGCTTACGTGGCTTTTTTTCTGGTGCTGCTAACTTACGGCATGGAAACCTCCTACTTCAGGTACGCATCCAGGAGCGAGAAACCTGAAGAAGTTTATTCTACTTCCATCATTTCACTTTTTTTTACCACACTATCGTTTGTACTGCTGGCATCAGCTTTCCGGCACGAAATTGCAGCTTGGATCAGATATCCCGATCATCCGGAATACATACTTTGGTTTGCCATTATTTTGGGGATTGATGCGCTTACTGCCATTCCTTTTGCCCGCTTAAGGTTGAATAACCGCCCGATAAAATTTGCAATGCTCAAGTTCATTTTTATTGGTTTTAACATTGGTTTTAACCTGTTTTTTATTTCGCTTTGCCCAAAACTGGTAGAAAACAATCCTGATTCCATTGTAAACCTTGTTTATTCAAAGGAAATTGGCGTTGGTTATGTTTTTATTTCCAACATGTTGTCTTCGGTGATTGTACTTATTTTACTACTTCCTGAAATCTTTCGCATTTCTTTTCAGTTTAATAGAAAACTGCTGAAACAAATGTTGAGTTACGGTTTTCCTATCCTGATTGTAGGACTAACCGGAATGATCAACCAAAACATAGACAAGATACTGTTGCCATTTTTACTTCCCCAGGATCAGGATCCGATGTTTCAAGTGGGTATTTACGGTGCCAACTATAAACTGGCAGTACTGATGAATATGTTTATCCAGGCATTTCGTTATGCTTTTGAACCTTTCTTTTTTGCCCGTGGCGGATCAAAAGACGATCCGAAAGTTTATGCTATTGTAATGAAGTATTTTGTGATTTTTGGCTTGATTATTTTCCTCGGAATGATGCTTTATCTCGATATAGTAAAACTGATCATTGATCCAAAATATCACGAAGGTTTAAAAGTTGTCCCGCTTGTTTTGCTGGCCAACCTCTTTTTTGGGATTTACTTTACACTTTCGTTGTGGTACAAGCTTACCGATAAAACCCGGTACGGCGCTTATATGGCACTTACCGGTTCAGCTATTACTTTGTCACTGAATATTTTATTGATTCCCCTGATGGGCTACATGGGTTCGGCTGTTGCTGTATTTGTGTGTTTTCTGGTTATGATGATCGTTTCGTTTGTATTGGGACAAAAACATTATCCGGTTCCGTACGATCTGAAAAGAATTGGAACATATGCTTTATTTGCCGCGGTATTTTTTATCGCTTCATATTTTACCCAATCATTTCATTCATTTCTTAAATACGGTATTAACACAGTTTTGATGGTTCTTTTTATAGGAACTGTTTTTAAACACGAAAAAAATGACCTTTTAAAACTGTTCAGAATAGGAAATAAAAAGTAATTAATCTTTTTATTTAATTGTTAGTCAGTATTTTATTATTGTTATTATATATTTTTTCAGCCTTTCCAGAAATATAAGGAATGGATGAGATAAATATGAAAAAGTATTAATTTTGTGGGATTATGAATATCGAAGGTAAAGTTATTGCATTGGCCAGCGATCACGCAGGCTTTCTTAAAAAACAGGTTATTATAAAATACCTGAAAGACAACAATATACAGTTTAAAGATTTTGGTTCTTTTTCAGAAGAAAGTGTGGATTACCCGGTTTATGCGCATTTGATTAGTGAGGCCATCGAAAAAGGAGAATACGAAATGGGTATTACTTTTTGCGGGACCGGCCAGGGAATCAGTATCGCAGCCAACAAACACCAGGGAATCCGCTCGGCAGTTTGCTGGAATCCTGAAATTGCAGCACTGGCACGGCAACACAACAATGCAAATATTTGTGCCATTCCGGGGCGTTTTGTAAGCGATCAGGAAGCCATTGCCATAGTAGAAGCTTATTTAAAAGCCGATTTTGAAGGTGGAAGACATGCCCGGAGAATTGACCAGATTCCTATTTGTTAATGAATGACCGAACTCAAAAACATATTTCTTCAGGATTCTAAAATAGCTTTTAACAAACAGCATCGACGAACCTTAAATTTCAATATTTCGAAATATGATGAAGCAGTGGCCAAAGGCAAGCTTCGTTACTCTGACCTTGAACTGGCCAAACAACGGGCTTCTTACTTAAAAGAAAAAGTAGTTTCCAATCTTGCGGCTCATCTCGAAGAATTTGAAAAAAATGCCCAGGCAAACGGAATTGACGTTATTTGGGCGCGCGATGGAAATGAAGCGGTAGCGGAAATAAAGAAAGTACTGGAAGAAGTACATGCAAAAATACTAGTTAAAAGTAAGTCGATGATCTCGGAAGAGATCGAACTAAACGAAAACCTGGAACACGCAGGTTATGAACCGGTTGAAACCGATTTGGGAGAATTTATTGTTCAGGTTGCCGGTGAAAAACCCTACCATATTTTAACACCTGCCATGCACAAATCGAAAGAAGACGTGGCAGAGCTGTTCAGTCAAAAATTTAATACACCCAAAAATTCAACCCCCGAAGAACTTACCAAATTTGTTCGCGGAGTATTGCGTAAAAAATTTACCAGTGCAGAGGTTGGCGTAAGCGGATCAAATTTTTTGGTAGCCGATGTTGGGGGAGTGGCCCTCACCGAAAACGAAGGAAACGGAATGATGTCAGTATCCTTTCCAAAGGTCCACATTGTTATTACCGGTATCGAAAAAATGATTCCTTCGTTTAACGATCTGGCTTTGTTTTTTCCGCTGTTGGCAACCCTTGGAACCGGACAACAGCTAACGGTTTACAATTCGCTTTTTACCGGCCCCAAAAAAGGCAACGAAGCCAACGGACCCGAGAAAATGGTGGTTGTACTGCTCGATAATAACCGAAGCAAAATAGCCGAAGAGAAAGAGCATTACAAAGCCTTAAAATGTTTGCGGTGCGGTGCTTGTTTAAATACCTGCCCAATCTATAAAAATGTGGGTGGTTATACTTATAACACAACGTACAGCGGTCCGATAGGCTCGGTAATTACACCCATTATGAAAGGCTTTAAACAGTTTGACCACCTCAGTTTTGCCTGCACCATTTGCGGGGCTTGCACACAGGTTTGCCCCGTAAAAATTCCCTTACACGATTTGCTTTTGCTGAACCGAAAAAAAAGTATTGAATTGCAACACAGTACTTTTAGCTGGAATGTAGGGATGAAAGCATATAAATGGGCTTTTAAAAAACGTAAGAACTTAGATGTTGTAAATGGTTCGTTAAAAAACGGATTATTGAAAATGCAACCAAACATATTGGGCGACCGGAAAGAATTTCCGCCGGTAGCCGAAAATTCGTTTAGCAAACAGTGGATAGATAAATAAATAAAAGTCTTAATTATGTTGTCGAATACATGTAAATATGCGCTTAGGGCGCTCATTTATCTCGGAAAATTTTCTACCGAAGATAAAAGAATAGGGATCAAAAAAATTTCGGAAGATCTTGAATTGTCATCACCGTTTTTAGGTAAAATTCTTCAAAACCTGGTGAAACAGAAACTCTTGGTTTCTACCAAAGGACCTAACGGAGGTTTTTCGCTGGCAAAAAGTGCTTCACAGGTTTCGTTGTGGGAAATTGTTACAAAAGTGGATGGCGAAGAGTTTTTTACCAATTGCCTGATTGGGCTGGAACCATGTAAAACACACGATCCATCAAAACCTTTTTGTCCGGTACATGCTCAATACGAGGGGCTTAGAATACAAATTCGTAGTTTTTACAAAGAAACAACGCTCGAAAAAATAGGTGAAGACATCGATAAGTACGAAGACCTGATTAAGCTTTAAATATATTTTTCCGGTTTTTTTCCTGAAATCAGTAATCTGAAAACAAGGGTTGCTGTTGATAAACCTGCCAGGTTGGCCCATAAATCAAAAATATCGGACTGGCGGCTGGCAGAAATTTTATGTTGTATTGATTCGAGTATTACGGCAAGAAATATACTTACAAACGGCGCCCAAAAATAGTAGTTGGGCGTTAGTTTTTTTACCGGCCTGAAGAGTAATAAACACAGGATAAAAAACAGGCAAAAGTGAACAATTTTATCAAAGTGCGGAATCTTTAAAAACGGCTCGCTGGGCAGCTGGCTTGCCGGTATAAAAAGTAAATAACACATCAGTAAAAACCAGATCGTAAGTCTCCAATAATCGTTAAATTTCAACATGGCGGGAATTTATATTCATATTCCTTTTTGCAGGCAGAAATGTTACTATTGCGATTTTTATAAAACCGTTAATACAACACTAAAACCAAAGTTTTTGGATAGCCTGAAAACGGAGGCAAAGGTACGTAAAAACTACCTTCAAAACGAGGTGGTGGAAACCATTTATTTTGGCGGAGGAACTCCATCGGTACTTGAAAACAACGAGCTGGCCGATATTCTGGAGCATTTAAAACAGCAGTTTGAAATTCGTAAAAATGCTGAAATTACTTTCGAAGCCAACCCCGACGATTTAACACCTGAATATCTTATGGCTATAAAGCAGGCCGGTATTAACAGGCTGAGTGTTGGTATTCAGGCTTTACAAAACCGCCATCTTCAAAAAATGAATCGCCGCCACGATGCCATCCAGGCAAGCGAAGCCATTCAAAATGCAGCCAAAATTGGTTTTACCAACATCAGCGTAGATCTTATTTACGGACTTCCGGGCTTAACCGAAAAAGAATGGAAAGACAGTTTGGAACAGGTTTTTCAATGGCCGGTTCAGCATCTTTCGGCTTATCATTTAACCTACCACGAAGGCACAGCATTTTACACCTGGTTAAAAAAAGGAACACTTAAAGAACTCACAGAAACAGAAAGTGTAAATCAGTTCGAAATTTTAATAGACTCCGCAACTTCTGCCGGATTTGAGCAATACGAAATCTCCAATTTTGCCCGTAATGAATTGTATTCGCAACACAACACTTCTTACTGGCAGGGTAAAAAATACCTGGGACTGGGGCCTTCAGCACATTCTTTTGACCAGCACTCGCGAAGGTGGAATACATCGCACGTTGAATCGTACATAAAAGCCATTGAAAACGGGACGGAATATTCGGAGGAGGAAATTTTATCGGAAAAAGACCGGTACAACGAATACATTTTAACGCGCATTAGAACCAAGTGGGGAGTGTCGCTGGAGACTGTAAATGAGCTTTTTGGTGCTGAGATAAAAAGTTATCTGTTAAAACAGCTTCATAAATATATTCAGACAGAATTGGTAACAATTAAAAACGGGCAAATCACCTTGCCCCGGAAAGGTCTTTTTGTATCCGACGAAATAATGACTGATCTGATGATTATTTGATTGTTAACCAATAAGTTGAATTAATAAACGATTTCAAAAATATTGTTAAAACGAAAGGTGGCTGGCATTATTTACCTATCTTTGCGGTTCTTTTGAAAATCAGATTGCATGCAAGTAAAAATTGTTAACAAATCGAAGAATGAGCTTCCGGCTTACAGCACAAAACTTTCGGCCGGTATGGATTTACGCGCTAATCTCGATGAACCGGTAACTTTAAAACCATTGCAAAGAGCGCTGGTTCCAACAGGTTTATTCATTGAACTTCCGGTAGGGTACGAGGCACAGGTTCGCCCACGTAGCGGACTCGCTTTAAAAAAGGGAATAACGGTTTTAAATACGCCCGGAACCATTGATGCAGATTATCGGGGTGAAATAGGTGTCATTCTTATCAACTTGTCGCAGGAAGATTTTGTTATTGAGAACGGAGAACGCATTTGTCAGATGGTAATTGCCAGCCACGAAACGGTAGAATGGGATTTGACAGAAGTGTTGGAAGAAACAGAAAGAGGAGCCGGAGGCTTTGGTCATACCGGAAAAAATTAGGATGAAGAAAAAAATAGTACAAGGATTAGGCGCTGCATTGCTTTTAGCATCGTTTATTTCCTGCTCGGGGCCCAAAAAAGTAACCGAACAGGAAGTAGCCAAAGCAGCTGTAGATAAACCCGTTGATGAACTTGCTGAAGATAAGCAAAAGCAATTTGAATATCTTTTTGTGGAAGCATTGAAGCAAAAAATGTTTGGAAACCCGCAGAAAGCTATTCAGTTGTTATCAAGCTGTCTCGAAATTGATCCGAACTCGTCGGCAGCCATGTACGAGCTGGCAAATATTCATGCGGTAAACAACGATTATACAAGTTCTTCTTTGTTGTTGGAGAAAGCCATTTCGCTAAACCCCGGCAACAAATGGTACAAACTGCTGCTCGCACAGATTTATCAGCAAAGCCGTAAGTTTTCTGAAGCTGCTGATTTGTATTCAGAATTGCTAAAAAAAGAACCTGAAAACCTGGAGTACATTTATATGAATGCAGCATTGCTGGCCAGTGCACAACGCTACGATGAAGCCATTGCCGCATACAATAAAATGGAAGAGGAAACCGGAATAAATGAACAAATTTCGGTAGCAAAACAGCAGATTTATATTTCGCAGGGCAAAACAGAAAAAGCTTTTGAGGAAATTCAAAAACTGATTGACAATAATCCGGGAGAAGCCAAATATTACGGGTTACTGGCCGATTTGTACCACAGTCAGGGCGATGATGAGAATGCGCTGAAATATTACAAAAAAATACAGGAACTGGATCCTGAAAACGGTTTTGTACACTTTTCGCTGGCCAATTATTACCTGGAGAATGGAGAAACTGAAAAATCGTTTGAAGAAACCAAAAAAGGATTTGAAAGTGAGGCAGTGGAAGTTCAGACTAAACTTCAGCTGTTTATGATGCTGACCAACGATAATAATCAATCGAAACTTACTGAAACACAAGAAAACGAGCTGATTGCTATTTTGCTGGAGAAAAATCCGGATGATGCGCTGGTGCACACCATTTATGCTGAAAGTCTTCTGAAAAAACAAAAACTTGCGGAAGCGCGGACCGAGTTGATGAAATCGATCGCAATAGAAAGAAACGATTACATGATCTGGGAACGGGTGATGTTAATCGATAATGATTTGCAGGACTGGACCGGTTTATACGATCATACAAAAGAAATAATGGAGCTGTTCCCTAACCAGCCACAAGGCTATTTTTTCCATGCCATTGCCTGTGTTCAGCTCGAAAAATTTGAAGAAACAATTTCTGTTATTGATGAAGGGAAGGATTTTGTAATTCAGAACCCGCAACTAAAAGGGAATTTCCTGATGTTGGAAGGTGAAGCCAATTACAAGTTAAATAAAGCCGACGATGCTTTTAAGTTGTTTGATAAAGCCCTGGAATTGGATCCTGAAAACTATCTTTTGCTGAATAATTATGCCTATTACCTGTCGGTTGACGGAAAAGACCTGGATAAAGCAGAACGAATGAGCGGGAAAGTGGTAGAACGTTTTCCGGATAATTCAACTTACCTTGATACGCATGCCTGGGTTTTATTCAAAAAAGGCGATTATACACTGGCTAAATTTTACATGGATTCGGCCTTGAAAAACGGAGGAGACGATAACCCGACTTTACTCGAACATTACGGCGATATACTGTTTATGCTCAAAAAGCTGGATGAAGCCAAATCGTATTGGGAAAAAGCAAAGAGTTTTGGAGGCGATTCAGAAGTTTTGCTGCGAAAAATAAAGGAACAGAAATATATTGAAGAGTAGAAGATGGGAAAACGTTCCTTGTTTAAGTTTCCGGTTTTGGGTTTTCTTCTGCTTTTGATTGGGATAAGTAGCTGTAAAGCGCCGCGTGAAATTACCCGCACTGCTGCCGCTAAACCTTTGAGTACCAACCGGCTTTTAAAGAATATTGAAGACAATGCTTTTGATTTTAAGTATTTGACCATTAGAAGAATCACTTGTCAATTCGCCAGTTCCGAAAATAAATCTTCGTTTCGTATTAACCTGAAAGCTGAAAAGGACAAACAGATCCTGGTTGCAATCACTAAGCTCAATATTCCGGTGGGTAGGGTACTGCTCACCCCCGACAGTGTTAAGTATGTGAATTACATTGATCACAACTATTTTGTAGATGACTATTCGTTTATCAGCGATTTTTTGAATATGGACATTAACTTTGGCACCATTCAAAACATCATTTCAAACAACGTATTTTCTTACCGCGACGATCCACGCGACGACTATAAAACATTCGATTCCTTTATTGACTCAGGAATGTATGTGCTTCAATCAGAGAAAAACAGGAAGATTTTCAAAATGGAAAATAAAAAGCCGCAGAAACTCGACCGGCATTTAAAACGGCGCGACATGGAAGCACTCATCCTGCAACGAATGTTTTTTGATCCGGTACATTATTCGCTTCAAAAACTCGAAATTTTAGACAAAACAAACAATCGAAATGTGTTTATGACGTTTGATGAATTTACGGAAGTAGATGGAAAAGAGTATCCCGGGTCAATTGATATGAATTTTAAGTCGGAAGTGGAGGAAATTTCCATGAAACTGAAAATGAGCGGTTTTTCCACCGAAGAAATCAGTTCGTTTAGTATTAAGATCCCGGAAAAATACGAGGAAATTCGCGTAAATTAGCTGTGATTCGTTTACATTCGTGAAAACGATTTTGAATGAGGTTTTTCGTATTCACATTAGTTGTTTTTCTGCTTCCCCTGCTTGGTTTTTCGCAGTCGGTTTCTGACCTGCAAAAGCAAAGAGACGACGCGGCTAAAGAAATTGAATACACCACCCGTTTACTTCAGGAAGCTCAGAAAAACGAAAAATCCTCGCTCACCAAACTAAATCTGCTCAACAGTAAAATACGCCAGCGCAACAACCTTATTGCAGCCATAGGCGGCGAAATTCGTTTGTACGATGAGTTTATTTCCAACAATGTTCTGGCAATTGAAATACTGGAAGATGATCTTAAAAAGTTAAAAGACGAGTATGCTGAGATGATTCGGCTGGCCTATAAAAACAGGCACAGTGGCGATGTGCTTTTGTTTATGCTTTCGGCCGAAAATTTTAATCAGGCTTACCGTCGGCTGCTTTATACACGCAGGTATTCTGATTACCGGAAAAACCAGGTAGAAACAATTGCCTCGGTACAGGAAGTACTAAACGGGAGCATTAAAAAACTGGAAGAACAAAAAGCTGTAAAACAACAATTGATCGGGCAAACACAACAGGAGCGACAACAACTTTCGAAAGAGCAGGGTCAGCAAAACGAGGAATTTCAAAAGCTAAAAGACCAAAAACAAAACCTTGAAAAGCGGCTACGTGAACAACGAAAGATTGAACAGCAACTTGAACGCGAAATACAACGAATAATCGAAGAAGAGGCAAGAAAAAGCGGTGATACCGGAGAGTCGAAATTTGCGCTTACCCCCGAACAAAAATTAATTGGCGATAGTTTTGAGCAAAATAAGCTGCGTTTGCCCTGGCCGGTTGAAAGAGGGATTATTGTGGAACATTTCGGTGTTCATCAGCATCCGGTGCTTACCAATGTGCAGGTAAGAAACAATGGTGTAAACATTGCCACCGAAACCGGAGCAAAAGCACGGGCCGTTTTTAATGGCGAAGTAAGCCGCGTATTTGGGATTTCGGGAGGTAATACAGCTGTTATTATTCGTCACGGGAGCTATCTTTCGGTTTATTCAAACCTACGCGAAGTGGTGGTGAAAAAAGGAGATAAAGTGGCTGCAAAACAGGTAATAGGAACCGTTTTCACCGATTTTAATGAAGACAATAAAACAATTCTAAAATTTCAAATTTGGCACGAAAGTCAGAAAATGAATCCTGAAGATTGGATTGTAAAGTAGCTATTTACCATCGTCGAGTTTCGCATTTATTTTTTTAAGGTTTTCCAGTATTTCTATGGTTACCGGGTTTTCAACTGCAGCATTTCGCATTTCTTCTTTTCGAAGGCCCAGCTTGGTGTCAATTCTTCCCAGTATCAGCGAAAAAACGATAAAAGCAACCATCATTACCGGATAAGTAACCCACTTGTTTTCGTCGAGAAAGTTACGGATCGATTGGTCTTTCAAGTCGTTCAAAAACATAAAAGCAATCATTACAAAGCTGATGTAGCCGATGTACATCCGCGCACGATCAATATAAATTTTCCACCGTATAAAGGTGCGTTTATCCATTTTTATTCCCAGAAATTTCATTTCAATACGAGTTTAATTATTTATATGGTTTGTTGAAAACGCGTTTTCAGGATACAAAAAAACCGGCTTGCGGCCGGTTTCTGTTATCTTGTTTTTAAAGATTAGCCACCCTGGTAAGCGACGGAATATCCAGAAACTTGATCTTTCGTCCCTGTAACTCAATAAGTTTATCGCTTTTAAATTCGGAAAGAAGCCTGATTACCGATTCGGTTGCCGTACCAACCATGTTGGCCAGTTCTTCTCGGGTCAGCGAAATCTGAAGCGTATTCTGATTATCCAGGTCGAAACTGTCTTTCAGCAACAACAATATTTCCGCTAAACGTTCGCGCACTGTTTTTTGAGCAATGTCGGTAATGTAATCGTTGGCTTCGCGTAACTCACGGCAAACAATCTGTAACATGTGGTGCGAAAACTGCCAGTTACTCTGTATCAAATACAACAGTGTTTGATAAGGGATGTGGCATAGTGCTGCTTCATCAATCACCTTTGCTGTTGTACAGGCCAGTTCCTGGCTTAATAACGAACGATAGGCAATAATTTCTCCTTTTTGGGCAAAGCGGATAATCTGTTCCTTTCCATCAATACCCGTTTTGTAGATTTTGATAATACCGCGTGTAACGCAGAAAAATCCTGTTAGCCTGCTTCCTTCGCGGTAAATAATGGTTCCCTTTTTATAAAGAGAACATGTTTTTTCAAAGTTCAAACGGTTAAACTCATCTTCAGTAAGTTTTTTAAACAACTGAAATCCACTTAAATCCGATTCAGTGTCCGTTGGCCTTTTAACTGCACTTCTCATTTCTGATTTTTAATATAAATACAAATACAGCTTTCTTTTTACAGAGGATAAAAATACAATTATCTGCTTTATCCTAAAAACTATTTATATACATACTTGTATGTTGTATATTTGTTGCAAAGTAACTTAAAAGTATTCTCAAATTAGGATGTTATGAAGCATATTGTTGATATGGCATGGACCGATAAGCTGGCTTTTGAAGGCGACATGGACGGGCACAAAGTGATTGTTGACGCTACGGAAGAAGCCGGGGGAGGTGATCTGGGGCCACGGCCCAAAAAATTAATGCTCACTGCTTTAGCCGGTTGTACCGGTGTAGATGTGATCATGATTCTGAAAAAAATGAAAGTAGATGTGGAAGCATTCAATGTAATTGTTGAGGCCGATGTAACCGATGAACATCCTAAACAATACTACAAAATGAAAGTAGTTTACCAGTTTAAAGGCAAGGATTTACCGCTTGAAAAGCTGGAAAAAGCAGTAAAACTATCGGAAGAAAAATACTGCGGCGTAACGGCTGCTTATCGAAAAGCTATGGAAATGGAAACCGAAATCAGGATTGTGGAATAAGAATAAAAAGACAATTCAAATAATAAAAGAGGCTGTCCCAAAAGGGCGGCCTCTTGTTTTAGGCGGCCAGATGTAAATTTGTATGCAATTTGATTTTTGGATGTTTTTTGGATTGTGATAAGCTGGGTGATTGCATAATAATGAG
>JBKEDN010000251.1:0-21258 GCA_047975435.1 Draconibacterium sp.
TATGCCTCTGCTTTTTCAACTATACTATTAAGTGGTATCATACCTACACTGTTTCCAAAGTCCACAGATACGTTGATATAGCTGTCTGGAGCTTTGTGGGTCTTTGGTAATACCGTTGAAAATGTGGTGTTGCTAACCAAGAAGCCTTGATTAATTAAGCAAAATCCCCTAACTTGCTGACTCTAGATGCAATCATTTTCTTTGCAGATAGAAAATAAGGGTCGTATTAAGAAGCCATACAGGTATTCTTAATATTATTATGTTAGTATGATTTCATTTAATCCTAAATTCAATCGATCATGAAAAAATTACTACTTTTTTTAGTGGGACTTGTACCATTTATGTTAACCGCTCAGAATAATAAATGCGTGTATTTTGAGAAAATGGTTGAGTTAAAAACAGAAAAAACAAATTTAAACACCTCCCAAAGCGATTTTGGTCCGGCGTTCGTTGGAAATGAATTGTGGTATTCCGCTTTTACCGACGAAGAAATTGAGAAGTTAAACAGTGGATCAGACAAAAAGATTTATTACAACTTATATGCGTCGCCAATTGATGCCAAGGGAAGTGTAACAGGAACAAAAGAAGCAGAGTTGGCAAAAATCAGTGAAGGTTATCATGCCGGACCTGTTTCTTATTGCGCTGCTACCGGCGAATTGTTTGTTACATTAAGTAACTTTGAGAATCCGGAAGTTCGTAACAAAGTTTATCAAAAAGCGGACATTCGACTTAAAATTATTATTGCCAAAAAACAAGGCGGTGAATGGCAAAAAGTAGGAGAGTTACCTTTTAATGATCCGACATATTCTGTTGGACATCCTTCGGTAACGAGTACAGGCGATACGCTTTATTTTGCCTCGGATATTCCAAACAAAGGACTTGGAGGTACCGATATTTATATGACCATTCGCAAAAACGGTTCGTGGGGCGATATGATAAATCTGGGAAATAAGATCAATACCCCGGGCGATGATATGTTCCCGTTTATTTATAAAGGCCGGTTGTTGATTTTTGCGTCGAACGGAAGGGAAGACGGTAGTGAAGATCTGGATCTTTATGCAGCTGGTTTAATGGGTGATAAAATTATGGAGCCAAGCGCTATCGAACAGTTGAATTCTGATGGCGATGACTTTGCCTTTGTCATTCACCCCACCCAAGATGTTGGCTACTACACTTCAAATAAAACCGGTGGCGAAGGAAGTGATGATATCTATAAAGTACTGATAACCAAACAGGGAAAATACGAACTTGAGTTGATTGTGAAAGATCGTAAAACAAATGAAATAATTCCGGATGCAAAAGTTCAGCTTGATGCCGAATGGTTAACTGCATCGAACGGACTGTTTAAAACAGAACTTAAAAAAGATGCTACCTACACCGTAAAAACCAATATGGATGGTTATATGAACGATTCCAAGTCGGTTACAACGGTTGGAAAACCTTTTGGTGTAATTAAAGAAACCCTGTGGGTTGAGAAAGTAGAAGTAGGACAAAAATTTGTGATGGAGAACATCTATTATAATTTCGACAAGTGGGATATTTTACCCGAATCTGAAGTAGAACTCGATAAACTTGTGAAAGTAATGAAAGACAATCCGGGGTGGAAAGTTGAACTGGGATCACATACCGACTGTCGTGGTAGTGATGCTTACAATGAAGTCCTCAGTCAGAAACGTTCTGACTCAGCTGTTTCTTACATTGTAAGTAAAGGAATTTCAGCGAACCGGATTATTGCAAAAGGTTATGGCGAAACGCAGTTGGTAAACAAATGCGACGATGGTGTTCCGTGTTCTGAAGCCGAACATCGCCAAAACCGCCGTACCGAGTTTAAAATTCTTGAAATGAATTAGGATAGGTGATATTGGCATTTCTTAGAGCTGTTCGTTTACGGGCAGCTCTTTTTTGGGTTATTTTTGAAATGAGATGAGTCAGGACGGCAATATAAGAAAGATTATTCATATTGATATGGATGCATTTTATGCCTCTGTTGAACAATACGATCAGCCTGAATTACAAGGGAAACCACTGGCTGTTGGGGGAAGTGGCGATCGGGGAGTAGTTGCCGCAGCCAGTTACGAGGCACGCAGGTTTGGTGTTCGTTCAGCAATGTCATCAAAAGTAGCAATTCGGAAATGTCCCGGTCTTATTTTTGTCAGGCCCCGTTTCGATCGGTATAAAGAAATCTCCAACCAAATCCGAAAGGTATTTTTTGAATATACTGATCTTGTAGAGCCGCTTTCGCTCGATGAGGCCTACCTGGATGTCACTTATACCAAAAAAGGCAAACCATCGGCTACCCTGATTGCAAAACAAATAAAGAAACAGATCTTTCAGGAAACCGGACTGACCGCATCAGCCGGAGTATCGTACAATAAATTCCTGGCCAAAGTAGCCTCTGATGTGAATAAACCCAACGGGATATTTGTGGTAACACCGGATATGGCCCAAGATTTTATCGACAAACTTGAAATCAAAAAGTTTTTCGGAATTGGAAAGGTAACCGCCGAAAAATTAAATAAAATGGGAATTTGGTTTGGGCGCGATTTAAAGAGAGTAGATCGCCTGGAACTGGTACGAATGTTTGGGAAGGCAGGCAATTACTATTATCAAATATGCAGGGGAGAAGACCATCGGCCGGTTGAACCTTCGCGCGAAAGAAAGTCGGTTGGTGCAGAAGATACCTTTGCCACAGATATATACCGGACAGAGGAACTGGAAACTGAACTTTTAAAAATTGCAGAAAAAGTATGGGAGCGTGCCAAACGATCTGATGTAAGTGCAAAAACACTTACCCTGAAATTCAAATATGCCGATTTTGAACAACATACCCGGAGCAAAACCTTAGAGCCTTATTACCATTCCAAAGATATTTTTTGGGATGAAAGTAAAAAGCTCCTTTTGGGAGAAGGTGGGTTTGCAAAGGGAATTCGTTTGCTGGGGTTGACTCTTTCAAATTTTATCCAGGATACCCCGGTGCAGGAAGCGGTTCAGTTGGTGATAGAATTTTGAAAAAGTATGTTTATCGCTGAATGTGAAGATGAACGATTGTGCCGGAACCTTCCAAAGGATTTGAAATTCTGCAGCTGATTTTATAGCCGTAATACATTTCAAAAAGACGATAAAATTCGTTCATTATCCGTATGCCGTTTCCCGAAACCGGATTACTTTTTTGTGATGCTTTTCGGCCTGAACCATTGTCGGAGATGGATATAAACAAGCCGGTTGAAAATGGCTCGATCTCAATTGCGAGAATACCTCCGCTTTTGATAGATGTAAACCCATGTTTAATCGCATTTTCCACATAAGTATGAATACACATTTTCGGAATTTCAAAACCGGTGTTGACATTCGGATGTACTTTTATCGTATAGTCGAAACGCTCTTTAAACCGGTGTTTCTGAATTTGTATGTAATCTTGTGTGAATTGAAGCTCCACACTTAGCGGACGTTTTACCTCGTTGGCATCGTTCATTACCCGTTGAATCATCCGCGAATTCAGGTTTAGGAAATCGTAGGCTTCATTGGTTTCTCCTTGGTGAATCATGTAAGCAACCGAATTCAATGCATTAAAAAGAAAATGTGGGTTTAACTGGTTTTTTATTGCATTAAACTGTAGCTCTGAAAGTTGTTTGCCGGCCTGCCATTTTTGCTCAATCGCCTTTCTTTGCCAATAAAGGATAAGCCATATGGTGCAACTACTAAACACAAAAACACCCAAATAAATGAGGTACAGTACAAAATAAAGCGGATTGCGTTGGTACCTGAAATAGAAAAAACCGGCAGCAGTATCCATCAAGTATTTAACCCTTTTCCCATTTCGAAGCCAGGGGTAAATTGCTATCCGGTTCACAATGGGGCGTGGAGATTCAAATTCTGCTTTTTCGTTGGTTTGTTCGTTAAAAATCGAAAGCCGGCGGCTGTCTTCCACGGTAATCCATTCATCGCTTCCATCATCATCCAAATCGTAGAGAAATGGTATCTTGTTCATTTTGTTGATGTTGGCTTCTATTTTGTCGGGGAGCAAACTTAAATCCGGAGTGAGCAGAAACGACCCGCAACCTTGAATACATAAATATGATTTCCCGTTAATAAGCAACAATTGTTTTGAAAAATTCTCACTATCCTGCACGTTCTCCCAGATTTTTGAATTTAAAATTTTGCCTTTGTTGTTAACAACATACACACTGAAGGGGATCTTGCTTTTCGAGCGCGGATAAAAACAGGCATAAAAAAGTGTATCGTTTGCGGCGTCAGGCAAACACTGAACGGTTGAGAACTCGCCCGGAAAAGCGATAGGGGCAAATAGGAATTTTAAATCCTGATCCAATACAGAAATATAACTGATGGTATCGGAGTATTTTTTGTACTGAGCCGTGTTTGCCGGAGCAGTGCAGTTGCATAGTATTTCCGGAATCCCATCCCTGGTAATATCCGATAAATGGCCGGCATGCAATACCATGTATTCCGATTGGGATCTGCTAATTTTTAAAGAAGGAAATTCAATCTTAAAAATTCCTCTCGGATAAAGTCCAAATCCGGCATCGAAGCGACAAAGTACTTCGTTGGTTCCGTTGCCGTCAAAATCGCCAAATTGGTAGAATTCAGAGCAGTATGCATATTCATTTCTTTTTTGCTCAAAACTATCAACAAACAAATGATCTACTTTTAGTTTAAAATCATAAAGGATTAAAACGTTAAAAAAAACAGAATCATTCCGAACAGTAAAAAACAACAGCTCCTGTTTATTGTCCTTGTCGATATCGAAAACTGCCGGGCGTAAATTGTAATTCCATTCCGAACCGGTAATGTGGTAGTGATCTGTAATGTAACCTTCACTGTCGTAATGAACCAGGCTCAGCGAAGATTCACTTATCCCGTTGTGAACTCTTATACGCTCACTGTTACCGTCGCCGTTAAAGTCTCCGGCAATCCAATGTACGTCGCTTGTCAGGTTGGCTTTTTCGAAAGGTTGCAAATCAATTTTGTAACGCTTTATCGGAGGGTTCCAAATTAAAGCAAATACAAGCAAAATCAGCATGCCGAAAAAAATCGACTGTAAAGTACTGTTTCGTATCAGATTACCCAGATGATTCATGGACTATTCTTTCAAACTGGCTTTTAAATCCTTCATTTTTACACTTATCGGCAGCCGGTATTCGTGTTGCTCGTCGGTAAGAATACAGTAGTGTTTGCAGAAGTTCATAAATGTAAGGTAGTCTTTATTGATTACGTGTTTACGGCTGATGCGTACAAAGTCGTCTTTCGAAAATTGCTCGTGCATTTTTCCCAGGTTGATGCTCGATAAAAAGGCTTTGTTGTTTTTTAACACAAGATTGGTGTAATTACTGTCGGCTTCCATATAAATTACGTCCCTTTCAGCAATGTAATAATGCCCTTCCAGCGTTTTAACAAGTATGCGTTTTGTTAAATGAGAATCGCTGTTGCCGGCCTCCGCTTCCTTTTCGCTTGCTATAAATTTATGGACAACCATTCTCAACTCTTCGCGGGCAACCGGCTTGCATAAAAAGTCAAACGCATCGTTATGAAGTGCTTCCAGCGCATAATTTTCATATGCGGTAACAAATACCACTTTTGTTTTGGGTGAATATTGGTTTATTTGTTTTAGAAAATCGAGGCCGGTAATTTCGGGCATTTCAATATCGGTAAAAACAAGCGGCGTTTGCTCCATTATTACATAGTCAAGCGCTTTTAATGCATCGGAGAAAACACTTACTTTTATTGCCGGATAATTATTCAAAAGGTTCTGCAGAAGCTTTCCGGCGTCGGGTTCGTCGTCAATTATTACAGCTTGATAGTTTGGCATCGATCCTTATTTAATCAGGTAGTTGGTTTTTTATCTTCTCTGTAGCAAGATAATAAATAGAAATTTTAATAAAGAAATATCCGTTTGAAAAAAGCGTATGTTTAATAAGAAAAACAGCCTGTTCAATAAATACAAACCCCCTGTTTCCTTTTTATATTTAAAACTGATGCCTAATGATGAGGGTGTGTTGGTTGTGCTTTTTGAAACTTTCAATCAGAGAAAGCTTGTATTCAATAAACGAAACAGAAAGAAATGAACACTTTTATTTATCAGAAGTATTTTTAAAGAAAATGTTTTGTTAACTAAGTCATATTATGAGGAAACTTATTATTGCCTTTTCATTTCTTATCCTGCTTTTTGTATCCTGCGATTTATTTGAAGACGATGCCAGCCTGAAGGTAGCGGTGTTTAACCTGGATAACTGGAGTCCGGAAAACTCTAATCCGGAAGCGGATGCCGGAATTACCGTTAAACTCTACAAATCGTTAGCATCTGACCAGGAGGTACCTTTTGACGAGGCAGTGACCGGTTCCGACGGAGAAGTTGAATTCAAGGTTCCGGATGGTGAGTACTGGATTCGGATTGATGAGGGGACATCAACAAACCTGATAGAGAAGGAGCAAGTGAGTGGCCTGACTGTTGGGCTGGTTATTGTTGATTTTTACCACAGCGAGGTAGAGGTTGCTGCAGCAGGATTGGGTGGTTATGTTGGCGGCCCTGTATTTTTGGATCAAAACGGAGACCGTGTTTTCAATTCTCAGGATAAAGTGCGTGGAAGCAAAGTGAGTACAGGAAGCAATAATAAAGTATTTATAATCACCGAGTAAAATTTGACTTCGTTCATTTTCCTGTTTATTTTAACGAAAAAAAACAAAACTAAATACCTAACAAAATGCAAACAAAAAAGTATCTGTTCGTCGTTTTTTTATTGGTGGCTAATGCTTGTGGAAATGTACTATTGGCACAAAATACGATGTATTTTATGGATCGTATGCCGCAAAGTTTACAATACAATCCGGCTTTTGTTCCCGATATGAAATTGTTTATCGGCTTGCCTGCAATCGGTGGTATTTCTGCCGGTGCTTACAACACAGGGTTTAACTACAACGAGCTCGATGAGTTTATTGACAACCTTGGAAACGATAATTATAATCCCGACGACTTTGTAAATTCTATTGGAGAAACAAACCGGTTTCTGGCCGAAGGTACAGCTAATCTTTTTTCGTTTGGATTTCGATTAAAAGAGAAAGGCTTTTTGTCGTTTTATTACTGTACTAAATCGGTGTTTTCGGTTGATGCCGAATCAGACATTGCCTATCTGCTGGCTGATTATGACGATATTTCGAGCGATAAATTCCCTTTGGTAGTGGATGGTATCGATATGAAAATAACCGGCTATACCAAACTGGGCTTTTCCTACGCCCGCCGGATAAATGAGAACCTGACACTGGGAATCAGTCCGAATATTCATTACAATATGGTAGGGATAAAGACCGAAGGATTGAGTTACAAAGTGAGTTTGATAGAAGATGAATATGGATACACCGATTACGATGAAACACTGGATGGGCAAGTAGTATTAGGTTTGCCTACCGAAATAAATCCGGATGCCATTGACGGGGACGAGTTGGATTTGGATGAAGATTTGCTACCGGATAGTTTTGGGGATGACTTAAATGCCGGGGATTTTTTTCAAAACGCAAGCTTTTCTATGGACTTGGGAGCCACCTATCAGCTTGATAAATGGATGTTTTCGGCCAGCATTTTAAACCTGGGAAATTCAAAATGGAAAAAATACGGCTACCGGTTGACAGGTGCCGGTGATGTGGTAAAAATAAAACACGAAAAAGTAAAGTTTAATGTTCCCACCAGCTTGTATCTCGGTGCTTCCCGCCAATTCGCCCCACGTTGGAACTATGCCGTGTTATTTAATAGTAATTTTTACGAAAGTGGCGCCAATGCCGCAGCAACCATCTCACTGAATGGAGTGGTTGGCCGTGCCCTTTCTACCTCCGTTAGTTATACTGCCGGTTATCAGTTCAACAATTTGGGAGTTGGGCTGCGTCTGCGGTTCTTTCCCGGTTCCGATTTATTCCTGGTTACCGATAATATTATTCAGGCCTTTTCTTTTAAAGAAGCACAGCGTTTAACAGCAGCCATCGGAATTAATCTTTCGTTTGGCGTGAAAAATGGCCTGAAAAATATGGAGGAGGAAATGGATTAGCCGGGATATATTGGAAAAGAAAATTTCATTCAAGGCATTGCAAAAAAACTACTTCATCTTAAACAGATAATCCTATATGTTGATTGTTTGAAAAGAAAACTACAACAAACGGCAGTTGTTTTTTATTCTTCTGACAAATAAATTCTGCCGGAACTCTCGTATCTTTCAGCAAATTTAGCATTCGAATTTATGAGACGCATTAAACGCTTTTTCGGAATATTGATAGTTTTACTGGCGGCAGTTTATTTTCTGGGACCCAAACCGTCCAGTCCCCGGCTAAACAAAGATTTGCCATCATTGTCGGCAAGTATTTCTACCTTAGAAGGATACATTAGCAAGAAAGAAGCTGTTTTCAATATTAAACCCGATAACGAATCACGTATTTTCTGGGCTAACGACTCGGTGAAAGAGCGAACCGATTATTGCGTTTTATATTTGCATGGTTTTTCGGCTTCGTGGTACGAAGGCTATCCGTCAAACGTAGCGTTTGCCCAAAAGTTTGGATGTAACTTATATGCACCGCGTTTGCACGATCATGGTTTGGAAACCGATGAGGCACTTCTGGACATGACCCCTGACAAATTATGGGAATCGGCCAAAGAAGCTTTAATGATTGCCCGCAGCCTGGGTAAAAAAGTGATTATCATGGGCACTTCAACCGGTGGGACACTTGGGTTAAAACTGGCCGCTGATTTCCCGGAATATGTGGATGGGTTGATTCTTTATTCTCCTAACATTCGGATTAACGATAATACAGTCTGGATTCTTCCCATGCACTGGGGTTTGCAGATAGGACGAAAAGTTATGGGAAGTAAATACCGCATCACCAACGAAGATTTTAATTCGAAGGATTGCCAGTACTGGAACTGTAAGTACCGGCTCGAAGCAGTTATGTATTTGCAGCAGTTGGTAAAAGCCACTATGATAAAGGAAACTTATAAAAATGTGACTGCACCGGTTTTTCTGGGATATTACTACAAGGATGATGACCATCAGGATCAAACGGTAAAAGTGGATGCAATGTTAACGATGTTTGATCAGCTGGGCACGGTTTCGTCAGAAAAAGAAAAAAGAGCATTTCCCGAAGCCGGCGATCATGTTATTGGCTGCGAATTAACCTCCGGTTGCGTAGATGAAGTGGTAGCCGAAACCATTAAGTTTGGAGAAGATGTATTGGGCCTTGTTCCTGTTCGCTAAGAAATTTGCGAAGCAGCAGCTTCATCCAAAAACCAAATCAGGTCTCCGTTAACCGGCGAAATGTAATATGCAGGAAGCAACTTGGCTGCTTCGTTGTCGTTCATAATTTCTGAAACGCGCATTGCCTTGTTTTCTCCAACTACCAAAAAGAAAACCCTGTTGGCATTGTTTAACACATGCCCAGTTAGCGTAATTCTTTTTTGCCCGGTTATCGGATGTGCAGCAACAGCACAGTTTTCAGGATAATCAAAAAGTTCGAGTTGATCGGGGAATATGGAAGCAGTGTGCCCGTCGTCGCCTAACCCAAGAATTATAAGGTCAAATACCGGTTCTTTTCCTCTTGAATTCAGGGTGTCTTCAATTTCTTTTGAATAACGGATGGCTTCCAGTTCCGGATCTTGTTCACCTTGTATCCGGTGAATATTTTTTTCGGGGATATTTATTTCAGATATCAGGTAATCCACGGTCATTTTGTAGTTACTCTGCTCGCTTGTTGGCGGCACACAACGTTCGTCGCCCCACCACAAATGAATACGTTCCCACGGAATTTCGTCTTTGTATTTTTTACTGATTTTTTTAAACAAACCCTTCGGAGAATTGCCTCCCGATAGCGCAATGTCGATATTTTTTTGTTTGGAATCGGTGGTAAGTTTGATAATACTTTTAGCGATCGCATTGTAAACCTTCTTGGGGTTTTTGAAGATTTTTACTTCCGTTTCTTTTGTCATGTCTGTTCGTTGTCTGTTGATTCTGAAAGATAAAAATTAAAGTTCACAATACAAGCCGTCGTTTGTCAGATTTTTACACGGATACCGCCACGAGTCGTTGGGAATCAGTCGTTCAACTTCTGCCGGCCCCCATGTTCCGGCGGGGTATCCGTAAATCGGAATTTCAGGATTGGTAGTCCACGCATTTATAATAGGTTGAACAAATGTCCAGGCTTGTTCTACCGCATCACCTCTGGCATAAAGGGTTGCATCGCCGGTCATGGCATCAAGTAACAGGCGTTCGTATGCCGCCGGGACCGTTGTGTTTGTCAATTCAGAATAATGAAAATCCATATTAACGGTTTGTACATTAAAGCCGGCACCCGGAGTTTTCATGCCAAATTTGAGTAAAATACCTTCGTCGGGTTGTATCCGGATGATCAGTTTATTGTTACTGTGCTGCTCGTGGCTCCCAAATAAATGATGCGGCACTTTCCGGAAAGTAATCACAATTTCGGTAACGCGGGTTGGCAGTTTTTTCCCGGTTCTGATTAAAAACGGAACTCCGGCCCATCGCCAGTTATCGATAAAAAATTTCAGCGCAACAAATGTTTCTGTCCTTGAGAGCCGGTCAACCCCGTTTTCTTCGCGATAGCCTGCAACTGTATCTCCTTTTATGGTGGAAGCTGTGTATTGTCCCCGAATTACGTATTTCGAAACTTCGTTTTCGCGAATGGGGCGCAGCGACTGAAATACTTTAAGAATTTCGTTACGAATAGCATCTGCTTCCACAACAACCGGAGGCTCCATGGCCACAAAACCGGTAACCTGAAGCAGATGGTTTTGAATCATATCGCGTAAAGCACCCGAATGGTCATAATATCCGCCGCGGCTTTCCACTCCCAGGCTTTCAGCCGAGGTAATTTCTACCCGCTCAATATACCGGCGGTTCCAAAGCGGTTCAAAAATTCCGTTCGAAAACCGGGTTACCAACATGTTTTGTACGGTCTCTTTTCCGAGGTAGTGGTCGATACGGTAAATCTGTTCTTCGGCGAAGTAGTTTAACAGCTGAACATTCAGTTCTTTTGCCGATTGAAGATCGGTCCCAAAAGGTTTTTCAACAATTAGGCGGCGAAAAAACTGATCTGATTTCGAGAGGTCATTCTGACAAAGCAGCTTCGGAATAACAGAATACAGGGAAGGCGGAGTTGATAGATAAAATACATAGTTTTTATCTATGCCGTTGGTATCGGCAATCTCTTCCAGCCGGTTTTTTAACGGGATAAAATCATCGGGAGTATTGTTTTGTACGGGTTGGTAAAACAACATCTTTTTGAAATCGTCCAGCAATTCATGTTCATCCAGGAATTCATCGGCACGTTGCCGAAATTCTTCATCGCTTAAGGCCGAACGCGATGCGCCAAGTACCGCAAACTTTTCGGGTAATAATTTTCGGATGTATAACTCGTAAAGCGCCGGAATAAGTTTTCGTTTGGTAAGGTCGCCCGAGGCGCCGAATATGACCAGTATTTGATTATCTGCTCGTTTCATCACAATTGATTTTCTTTTTCAACACAATATACCAGAATATTGTTTTCGAACGTAAAATATTGCAACTGGTACTTATTTTTATGTCCCGCCTGTATCAGGTGCGCTGTAAAACTTCCCTCACGGCCCGGGATAAAAGTATCAATAAGAATTTGTTCGCTAAAACTGATGCCTTGCGTATCGGTACATTTAAAAACAGCTTCTTTGGCTGCCCAGAAAAGAACCTTGGCAAATTGCGCATTATCCAGTTTCGCAATCAGGGCTTTTTCATTTTCGTTAAGAAAGCGGTCGGCCACACGGTCAATGTTCCTGCTACACTGTTCAATGTCAATTCCAACTTTTTTTTCAGAAAGGAAAATTACGGCATAATCGGCAGAGTGGGAGATACTAATGTTCTGCTTCTCTCCGGATAAAAAAGGTTTTCCGGTGGCAGTATAGTTAATCTCAGGCTTTCTGTTTTCAAGGGCCGACAATAAAATGCGTGTAGCAAGGAACTCTTTTTGGCGTTTTTCCGTCCGTAGCTGAGTGTATTGGTTTTTTTCAACTTCAGAAAGAGTAAGGAGGGGCAACAACTGCTCCGGGGTTTCATCCAGTTGCCAAATGCCAATTTTCCCATCCGTATTTTCAATTTTTTGTACAAAAGGCATTACTTCCAGTTTGTGGTTTCGATCAAGCGAATAACATCCGGTTCCAGAAAATCGATGACCGGACGCAGCGAATCAATATCCGGAACTTCGCGAATATAGAAGGCGCCACGCAAAAAATGTTGCGTGCTGTCGGTCAGGAAAAATTGCATGGGTGAGGCTGCATTCCCATTAATCCGGTAAATGGTGCCATACACCTTATCGGCGTTGTTAACGAAAATTTGTTCCTCAATGGAGCTTGCTTTAATGGAGTGTTCGTAAGCCAGCCTTCGGGTTTCTTCCATTAATTCAATCAGAAATTCACGGGCTGTTTCTTTACCTTTTTTCAGGTTGTAGTACGAAACATGAAATTCGGCTTTGTTCTCCGGAATTTCAACATTTATCCAGTTGGGTTCATTCGGATTCCTTGCATCGTGCTGAATCGATGCATAGTCCGGAATTTCAAAAGTGTAAGGATAGTCTCCCGACAGCATTGAGTAACTTTTCTCCGGGAAATCAATCCGAAAATATCCCCTGGGTTTTGGGGTGTAAGAATCGTTACATCCCGCAAAGAGTAGAGTTAATAGTAGAATCTTCCAAATTCTCATTCTGATTGATTTTGTATAAATGCGGCAAACAAATCGTTTACTTTATAGCCACCTTGATTTGTTTTATCCGGCGGTTGTCAACTTCTTTAATGGTAAACGTAAACTGTTTGCATTTTATCTCTTCGTTTAGCTTTGGGATTTCACCTTTCAGCTCAAGGATCAGGCCAGCAAGAGTGTCGGCATCGCCTTTTACATCGTCAAATAAGGTATCGTCTGTTTCTGTGATCCGGTAAAAATCTCCCAGTAAAACCTTGGCGTCAAAAACATAGGTTTTATCGTTGAGCTTTGTAAAGAACTTTTCTTCTTCGTCAAATTCGTCGGTTATATCACCTACAATTTCTTCCAGAATATCTTCCAGCGTTACAATTCCCGAGGTACCGCCATATTCATCAACCACAATGGCGAGGTGGATTTTTGTCTTTTGGAATTCTTCAAGCAGGGAACTGATTTTTTTTGTATCAGGAACATAAAAAGGCGGCCGAATTAATGTTTGCCACTTAAAGGCTTTTGTTTTGTGGCTATGTGGCAGAATATCCTTAATGTATAAAATGCCGCTTACATTGTCGAAGCTCTCAATATACACCGGAATACGTGAATATCCCGATTCGTTGATCACCTGGATTACTTCGTCAAATTCGGTTTTAATGTCAAGTGCCACCACGTCAACACGAGATTTCATAATTTCACTCACATCTTTGTTCCCGAATTTGACAATTCCTTCCAGGATGTCTTTTTCTTCTGAAAGTTCGTGTTGGGAGGTAAGCTCCAGCGCCTGCGAAATATCATCCATCGACAGGTTTTTATGATATTTCTGCATTCTTCTGTTTACAAAGCCGGTAGAGTAAATTAGCAGAGAATTTACCGGGCGAAACAGTTTTTCGAGTGTTTGCAAAGGCAAAGCCATGGTTTTGGCAAAACGCAGGGCAAAGTGAGTGGCGTAAACCTTTGGAAATATTTCGCCAAAAAGCAAAAGAAAAAATGTGATAACAACTACCTGGAAAATGAACTCCAGCACCGGTGCATTCACAAAAGTAAGCAGGTTATTTGAAATGTAGGCAGTTAAAATAATAATGCCAACATTAACAAAGTTGTTGGTAACCAATATGGTGGCGAGTAACTTCTCCGGATTATCCAGGTTTTCTAAAACACGTTGATTGGTTTTTCCTTTCTTTTTAAGCTTTTCCTTTTCGGCTGCGCTTAACGAAAAATAAGCCACTTCAGATCCGCTGATCATTGCGGAGCTTAACAAAAGCAGCAACACAATAATCAACGCAATAAAAATTCCTGGTGTCAGCGGATGAAATTCAATGTTCCAGCCTTCGAAAAGGTTGGATGCAAGCGGTGGTTCTGTTTCCAAATTCGGTTATTTAAATTAAAATGGTAAATCTTCGTCTCCTTCGGGCTCATCAAAATCGGGTTCGTTACTCTGTGGGGAATTCGACGGTTGTTGTTGTGATGTGTTCGGGCTGTTGTCGTTTCCCGGCTGCTGATTACCCGGTGCCGAGCCAAGTAGTTGCAACACATCGCCGTAAATTTCGGTCATGTATCTTTTATTACCGTCTTTATCGTCGTACGAGCGGGTCCTTATTCTTCCTTCAATGTACAACTGCCGGCCCTTAGTCACATATTTTTCGGCAACATCGGCCAATCCACGCCACAATACAATATTGTGCCACTCGGTTGTTGTAACTCTTTCCCCGTTTTTGGCGGTATAACTTTCTGATGTAGCCAACGGAAAATTTGCAACTGCAACGCCACTGTCCAAATGTCTTACTTCAGGGTCTTTCCCTACATTTCCTACTAAAATAACTTTGTTTACTGACATGATTTTAATTTTTTTAGGTTAACACTATTTTACGGATGAATTATTCACTTTTGTATTAATTTATTGTCTTTTAAAAAAAGTTCCACTAACCTGGATACAGCAAATTTAGAAATATCTTTTTTATTTACCCGTAACAGTGGTTTGCGAATCACAGAATCTTCTGAAATTTCTATTCTTATTGTTCTTGCAAGAATAATACGGTGGCTCAATATATGTTTCTTTGTTTCCGAAACAGATAATATATTATAGGTAATTCCTTTCAGAAACGGAATTTCCAGTCCCAGCACTGCATCGTCAGTTAATTCTTTGTCGGATTCAAACAACGGCAACTGGTACAAATTTTTCCAAATATCGTTATGAATACGTTTCTCTAAAAGAATGTCGTTTCCGGCTTCAACAAGAAAATAGTAGAAGTAGCGAAATGTTTGTTTGGTTTTCTTCTCTTTAACAGGAAGCGCCGAAACCCGTTTGTTTAAAAATGCATAGCAGGAGGAATGCATCGGACATTTTAAACAATCAGGTGATGCGGGAACGCATTGCAATGCACCAAACTCCATTAAGGCCTGGTTATGCAGGCCCGGATTCGCTTTATTCATCAGTTCGGTTGCAAGTATCGAAAATTCGTTTTTCCCAGCAGAAGAGTCGATGGGAGTTGAAACGCCAAAATACCTGGAAAGTACCCGGTAAACATTTCCGTCGATGGTAGGATATGGAAGTGAAAATGCAATGGAAGCAACGGCCGCTGCGGTGTAAGGGCCAATGCCTTTTAGTTTTAATATCTCCTGATAAGTAGCCGGAAAAACGCCGTCGTATTCGCTGACAATCGTTTTTGCTGCCGAATGCAGATTTCTGGCCCGGGAGTAATATCCCAATCCCTGCCATAGTTTTAATACTTCGTCTTCTTCTGCCAACGCAAGGTCGTTTACGGTACGAAACCGTTTAATAAAGCGCTGGTAATACCCGGTTCCCTGTGCTACACGCGTTTGTTGTAATATAATTTCTGATATCCAGATCTTGTACGCATCACCGGTTTGGCGCCACGGTAAATCCCGATGGTTGAAATCATACCATTTATATAGAGCTGTTTTGAATTCCTGCATTTTTAAGCTAACCCACTAAAAATCTTGAATAAAACAAAAATAATTTAATTAAAATGCTTTCCGGTTTTTAAAATATTTTTATTTTTGCACACTCGAATAAAAACGATTAATATATTGAAAATTAAATATTTTAAGAGATGACTAAGGCAGATATTGTAAATGAAATTTCGAAAGAAACCGGAATAGAAAAAGTAACTGTTCAGAAAACAGTGGAAGCTTTTATGGAAACGGTAAAAGATTCACTGGTGGATGGTAAAAATGTTTACCTGAGAGGATTTGGTAGTTTTGTAGTGAAGAAGAGAGCAGAAAAAACTGCCAGAAATATCTCAAAAAACACTACAATTATTATTCCGGCTCACAATATACCTTCGTTTAAGCCAGCGAAAACATTTGTATCAGAAGTTAAGAATCAAGTAAAAAAATAGAGTTATGCCAAGCGGTAAAAAAAGAAAAAGACACAAGATGGCCACTCATAAGCGTAAAAAAAGATTACGCAAAAACAGGCACAAAAAGAAAAAATAGGGTTTTAGGAATCTAAAACTCTGAGCGATATGATTAAACCTAAGGCAATTGGTGTCTTAGGTTTAATCTGTTATAAATAGTAGTATTAACCAATTAAAAATAACGTTCTAAAATTTAGGTTGTGAGTAGCGATTTAATTATTGATGTAACTCCATCCGAAATTGTTATTGCTTTACAGGAGAATAAAAAGCTTGTAGAACTAAGTAGAGAAAGAAGCGGGGCAAAGTTTGCTGTCGGGGACATATATCTCGGGAAAGTAAAAAAAATAATGCCCAGTTTAAATGCAGCGTTCATTGACGTCGGTTACAGTAAGGATGCTTTTTTACATTACCTTGATCTCGGGCCGCAATTTGCAACATTAAATAAATTTTTGCGAATTGTTTCGTCCCGGAAAAACAAAGTTTCTTCCATCTCGCGGATTCAGTCAGAACCCGATATAAATAAAGAAGGTAAGATAAATGAGCTTTTGAAGGTTGGTCAGAAAATTCTGGTGCAGGTTGCAAAAGAACCTATTTCAACAAAAGGCCCCAGACTGACTTCCGAAATTTCGATTGCAGGTCGAAACCTGGTTTTGATGCCCTTTAGCGACAAAATTTCAGTATCGCAGAAAATCAAAACCAACGAAGAAAAAAGCCGGTTGAAAAAACTGGTTCAAAGTATTAAACCCCGAAAATACGGGGTAATCATCCGAACCGTAGCCGAGGGTAAAAAAGTTGCCGAACTCGATCAGGAACTCCGCCGCTTAGTAGATAAATGGGAAACTACTTTTAACAAGCTTCGCCGGGCTCAGGCTCCTTCGCTTATAATTGGCGAAATTGATAGAACCTCTGCCTTGTTGCGCGACATTTATCATCCTGACTTTAACAGTATTATTGTAAACGATCAGTCGGCCGCAGACGAAGTAGCCGATTACATAGGTAGCATTCAGGCCGACAAACGAAAAATTGTCAGGCATTATAAAGGACGACAGCCTATTTTCGACCATTACGGAATCGAAAAACAAATTAAAGCGTCCTTCGGAAAAACAGTTTCCTTTAAAGATGGTGCCTATTTAATAGTTGAACATACTGAAGCGTTTCATGTAATAGATGTTAACAGCGGAAACCGGGCAAGGGCCGGAAACGACCAGGAGTCGAATGCCCTTGAAGTTAACCTGGCCGCTTGTGACGAGATTGCACGACAATTACGGTTGAGAGACATGGGTGGAATCATTGTTATTGATTTCATTGACATGCACGTTGCAGCCAATCGCCAGAAAGTAAATGATTACATTAGAGAGGTGATGGCCAGCGACCGGACGAAACACAATATTTTACCGCTCAGCAAGTTCTGCCTGATGCAGATAACACGACAAAGAGTACGGCCGGAAGAGAATATCGAAACGGCCGAAAGTTGTCCGACTTGCAACGGTACCGGTAAAATTGTTCCCTCTGTTTTATTTGCCGATGATATTGAAGGCAAAGTACGATACGCTCTAAAGGAGCTGAATAAGAAAAAATTATATGTCAAAGTTCATCCATATGTTGCAGCTTACCTTACAAAAGGTATAAAAAGTAAGCGCAACCGTTGGTTTATGAAATACCTTAAGTGGGTGAGCGTTGAAAGTAACAGTGCATATTCTTATTTGGAATATCACTTTTACGACGAGAACCAGGAAGAAATTATTTTATAAAAGAAAGCCGCTCTATTGAGTGGCTTTTTTTTATTTTCGCATTTATCAAACAGTAAGTGATGCAATATCGAAAGCTTTTTGTAATTATTCTTTTGTTGTTTTCATTTCGCTCACAGGCCTTGATAATTAAAGGTCACATAGAGCTGGAAGAAGGCTGGCAGCCTGTGGTTTTTCTGGCATCGCTCAATTCTCCGGATGATCTGTTTGTTGCTTCTCCTGATTTTATTTTAACGCGAACCTTTGTTAAGCCCGACGGAACATATTTTATTCAAACCGATGATGTACCCAATGAACCAATGTTTTACAGGATTTACCTGGTGCGTGGCGATAATACATCGGTGGAATTCAGTACTTCACGATATAAAAATTACCAGCATTTGTTGCTTACGTTAAACTCATCGATTGAACTGAACCTTTCGATTGAAGATAATGCACTTGTTGTTAACGACTTAAAAGGAAGTGAAGATTGTGCAAAGATACTTGATTTTGATCGAGAGTTTGAACAAAAAAGTGGTCTGCTTATGGGGGAGGTGTCCAAAGCAAGAAGTAACTTTATTTCGCATGAACTGGTTACGTTTATTCGCGATTTTGTTAATTCCGGGACAAACTCCATATTGGGCTTGTATGCACTTTGGTATATCGACTCAAAAGATACCGACTTTCTAAGTAACAGTGATTTTTATTTTAAATTTCAGAAACGGCTGAAAGAAACATATCCCAATCACCCTTATACAAAACGTTACGACACAATGCTGGATGAATTGGTCGGATTTCGGGATTTTGTATGTGAGATGCCGGGTGTACAACCAAAATGGAAAGATCATTTATTGGTTGCCCAATCTGTCGTGTTGGTGCTTTGCCTGTTTGTGATTGCCTGGCTACTGTTACGAAACAGAAAACATTCGCAGCAGATATTGTCATCCGACGGCAGGGAGGCTTATGAAAATCTTACACTAAAACAACAGGAAATTCTAAAGCTTTTAGCCAACGGTAAAACCAACAAAGAGATTGCGCAGGAATTATTTGTTGAGTTAAGTACGGTAAAAACGCACATTAACAATATTTACCGGCAATTAAATGTGGATAGTCGTAAACAGGCTGCCGATTTTTATAAATCGATTAGCATTTGATAGAACAAGACGCAAGACATGAGACATTTAGACTCAAAACTTAATCGCAGCACTATCTCATAATCCAATAGTCTCACAATCTAATCGTCTAAAGAAGGGGGTCTAGACCCTATTTCAAACCGGCTAATACCTGGTGGTCGTAACTATTTTTCATATTATTGCTGAGCATTAAACGAAATCAAAAAAATATCCAAATAGATGAAGAAAATTACACTGGTATTTATTCTTTTTGTTGTGGCGATAGCCGCCCAGTCGCAGGTGGTTGAACCGGTAACCTGGAGCTTTTCGCAAAATAAAGTTTCCGAAACCGAATACGATTTAGTATTGACTGCCAAAATTGATGAAGGCTGGCATTTGTATGCCACCAAACTTCCCGAGGGCGGCCCGATACAAACTACCTTTTATTTCGAGAACCTGGAGAATGCCGAATTAGCCGGCGAAATTACTGCCAGCAAAGAGGCCATCGACAAATTTGATCAGTCGTTTCAGCTTGATGTAAAATACTACGAAAAGGAAGTAAGTTTTACGCAGCGGGTGAAAGTAAGTGCTGATAATGCCACAGTGAGCGGTTATGTTGAATTTATGAGTTGTAACGACGAAACCTGCACGCCGCCAATGGATCAGGAATATAAATTCGAATTAAAAGCCGAAACCGTTGCGGCAACCGAAACACTGGCTGCTGATACCGATTCGGGCGCAGCCGATACGCAAAATCGTAACTACTGGAGCATTTTCTTTATCGCATTTCTTGGCGGATTGGCAGCTTTGTTAACGCCTTGTGTTTTTCCGATGATACCAATGACGGTGAGCTTTTTTACAAAACAAAGCAAAACCAAGGCAATGGGGATCAGGAACGGGATTTGGTACGGGCTTTCGATTATAATTATTTACGTTATTCTTGGAACGGTGGTAACCGCCGTGTTTGGTGCCGAAAGTTTGAATAATCTTTCTACCAACCCATGGTTCAACTTGTTTTTTGCCTTGTTGCTTTTTGTGTTTGCCTTTTCGTTTATGGGGGCATTCGAAATTGTATTGCCAAGCAGTTGGGTAAATGCAGTTGACCGCAAAGCCGACCGTGGAGGATTATTAGGCATCTTTTTTATGGCTTTTGCCTTGGCGCTTGTTTCGTTCTCGTGTACCGGGCCAATTGTAGGTGCATTAATTGTTGAAGCCGCACGAAGCGGTGGAATGGCTCCCGTAATCGGTATGCTGGGCTTCTCGCTGGCACTGGCAATCCCCTTTGCCTTGTTTGCCGCTTTCCCGGGTTGGCTGAACTCGTTACCAAAATCGGGAGGCTGGTTAAACTCGGTGAAAGTGGTGCTTGGCTTCCTCGAATTTGCTTTTGCCTTCAAATTCCTGTCGATTGCCGACATGGTACTGAACCTGCACATCCTGGAACGCGAAGTGTATATTGCCATCTGGATTGCAATTTTCCTGGGGCTGGCGCTTTATCTGTGGGGAAAAATTCAATTACCGCACGATTCGCCATCAACACATATTCCGGTTTCGCGTTTTGTGCTCGGAACCATGGTTTTCGCCTTTGTAATTTATATGATTCCCGGTTTATGGGGCGCGCCGGTGAAGCTGATAAGCGGGTTCCCGCCACCGGTAGATTATGCCGAATCGCCACTTGGTGTTGGTAAATCACAGGTGCAGGGAGTGGCGCAGTCGTCGGTAAATGTCGATCCCGAAATGCATGTGGGACCACACGGAATTCCGCTTTACGAAGATTATGATCAGGCTTTGGCTCACGCAAAAGCAAGCGGAAAACCCTTGTTGATCGACTTCACCGGGAAAGGCTGTACCAACTGCCGCAAAATGGAGGATAACGTTTGGGTGAATCCCGAAGTGAAGAAAATGTTCCTGGAAGATTATGTGGTGGTTTCGCTGTTTGTTGACCTGCGCGAGAAATTACCCGAAAGCGAACAATTCGTTTCGGAAACAACCGGCAGAAAAGTGCGTACTGTGGGCAACAAGTGGACCGATTTTCAGATTTCGCGCTACCACCGGAACACGCAACCGTACTATGTAATCCTCGATCAAAATGAAACGGAACTGGTTGAAGGTTACGGATATAACTCCGATCCGGCCAAATTTGTCGCGTGGCTAAAAAGCGGATTGGAAATGAGCAGGGACAAGTAATAACGATTAAAAGATTAATAAAGGTAACCTCTAAAAATTAGTTTTATGAAGCATGTCTATTCTTCTGTTAATGAAGTTGCCATCCATTTTCAATCATCATTTTCCTTTTCGTTCAATTTTCAGCCATAATTTCATT
>JBKEDN010000252.1:0-9418 GCA_047975435.1 Draconibacterium sp.
TGGCACTACTTTCGGCAGCCCAAAAAGCCTACGAAGATGCAGTTGCCAAAGCCGATCGTGAGTTTAAAAACGAAGGCTGGGAAGCCGCCATCGCCGCCTACAACGAAGCCAAACAAGCCAAGTCGGGCGAAACCTATCCGGATGAGCAGCTGGCGAAAATTGATTCAATTGTAAGTACGCGCGAACGCCTGGCAAAAGAAGCCGCCGAAGCCGAAGCTGCCCGTTTAGCCGCTATTCAGGCTGAAAAGGATAAAAATTACGCTGATGCGATTGCCAAAGCCGACCAGCAGTTCAACGAAAAAGACTACGACAATTCACGGATCGGATACCGCGCAGCACTGGATATCAAACCCGAAGAAACCTATCCGCAACAACGGATCGATGAAATCGGTAACCTTCTGGCTCAACTTTCAGCAGCCCAAAAAGCCTACGAAGATGCAGTTGCCAAAGGCGACCGCGAGTTCAGGAACGAAGGCTGGGAAACCGCCATCGCCGCCTACAACGAAGCCAAACAAGCCAAGTCGGGCGAAACCTATCCGGATGAGCAGCTGGCGAAAATTGATTCAATTGTAAGTACGCGCGAACGTCTGGCAAAAGAAGCCGCCGAAGCCGAAGCTGCCAGACTTGCCGCTATCCAGGCTGAAAAGGACAAGAGCTACGCTGATGCGATTACGAAGGCTGATAAGCTGTTTACCGACAAAGACTACGACAATTCGCGGGCAGAATACCGCGCCGCTTTGGACATTAAACCCGAAGAGACGTATCCGCAGCAACGGATTGATGAAATCGGCAGGATTCTTAAAGAACTGGCAGATGCCAAAGCAGCTCAGGATGCACTTGACAAACAATATGTAAGCCTAATCCAGCAGGCCGATCGATTGTTTAATGCCAATAGTTTTTCTCCGGCAAAAGAGAATTACCAAAAAGCTTCGGATTTGAAACCTGAAGAAGTTTATCCAAAAGATAAAATGGCTGAAATAGACCGGATTATGGAACAGCGTGCATTGGATGAAAAATACCGGAATGTAATTGTTGCTGCCGATGGATTTTTCAGAACACAAAAGTACAGCGATGCAAGGGTTCAGTACGAAATAGCGATGGGTGTTAAACCAAACGAAGATTATCCTAAATCGCAGATACGAAGAATTGACGAGTTGCTGGCGCAGGCAGAGGCACGGAGGCAGTCGGAAGCCGAAGCTACCGCCGATGTGGAACGCCGTCGTGCAAACATTGCCAAAATGCAGGAAGAGCTGGATGAGCAAAAGATTTTGGCCGAATCGGGCCTGAATGCCTTGTACGATCAGTTGATCCAAAAAGCAGATGCTTTCTTCGACGATACACAGTACAACGTATCGCGTGCATGGTATTTTAAAGCACTCGATTTGAAACCGGAAGAGGCTTATCCACAGCAGCGAATTGATGAAATTAATCGTTTGTTAAACGGAATGATGACCAATCAGCGCGACCGTGAATACCAGCGATTTATCGATTTGGGCGACAATAGCTTTCGTGAAAGTGAACTGGCAGTTGCCCGTGGTTGGTACAACCAGGCTTTAGGCCAGAAACCCGACGAAAAATATCCAAAAGATCAGCTTGCCGAGATTGAGCGGATGGTTCAGGAACGTTTACAGGGCAGATCGGCCGAACGCGTTACGGAACTTAATGCAACCGCGAAAAAGGCTTTTGATGAAGGAAACATGACCATCGCACGTTTCTGGTATAAAAAAGCCCTTGAACTGGATCCGGCCAACCAGGAAGCCCGCGACGGGTTAAAAGCAACCGTTCAGTAAAATTAGAACAGAAAGCTTATAGCTACGAGCTGCAAGTATCAAGTATCGAGTATCAAGTATCGAGCTGCAAGTATCAAGTATCGAGCTGCAAGTATCAAGTATCGAGTATCAAGTATCGAGTATCAAGTATCAAGTATCGAGTATCAAGTATCGAGCCTTGCAGCTTGAAGCTTTTGCAATTTTATTAATCGGTTAAAGAGAGGGAGAATTTGAATCCAACGCTTTTGAATTCTCCTCCTTCAAACCCGGTAAAAACACCCAGGTTTCCAACAAAAAAGAGATTGTTTAAGCTGTACCCAAGTTCCCAGTAATTATTTAACGCCGGGGTTGTGAGGTAATTAAAATGCAAACTTTCGCTCCAGGCTTTCCTGTTTATAAATGATAAATACCTGAGCAGGATATATTCCGAGCGTAGTTCAAAAGTTCCGTTCAGATAGCGGTCGTTGGTACTGAATTCGTAATCGTTGATCAACTGCATCACTCCGGTAAACGATTTCATACTAACCATAATATCGGAGGTGTTGAAATGTTTGAATTGCGAAAAATGCATCTGGTCGGTATTGAAAAAATAACCGGCATTTACGCTCCAGTCAATTCCGGTACTGATGGAAACATTAGCCTGGTGTTGGAATTTAAGATCAATCCGGCTAAAGTCTGAAACCGAAGAAAATACATCTTTCACCCCCTGATAAAAATTCAGGTCAACCCGGTAAAAATCACTCAGAAACAAAAATGGGGACTGTTGTGCCCAAGGTTTATGAATACGTTTTCGGTAAGTAGCTGTTGCTGAATAAGAAAAACTTTTTTGTGCTGCCAAAAACGGGCTGTCAACTTCAAGTCCTTTGGGAACATTTGATGCATAGTGTCTCATGTCGCCAAAAGGGTAGGAGGCATGGTTGCTAAGCGGGTAAAAATGGTTGTAGGAAACATTGCCCCGAACCCATAGATTTTTTAGAACAGGTTGCGAAATATCCAGCGAAACAAAACCTGTTTCGTACAGGCGCATGTAGTTTTCTGCAAAAAAGAAGGTGCTCACGGCATTCACAATCGGGGTTATCCCAGATTCCTGTCCTTTAAAATCGCGGCTTACTTTTCCCAGGTTCAGTTCCACGCGGCTACGGTTTCCAAACACATTTTCGAAACGGGTACCAAAAGTGCCAAACAAGGTTTTGCGGTTAAAAGCATAACCTATTTCACCCTCCAAACTTATCACTTTTGCAGAATCAGGATAATAACGCAAACGCACGTATTGCATAAATTTGTAACCATCCACGGCATTGTAATCGAAATTTTTCGGATCAAGTAATCCTCGGTAACGCAGGCGGGTAAGCGAATCGGCTGTTAAATCGAAGCTTCCTGCAAAAAGCGTTTTGAAAAACCTGCTTTTAGTACTGCCGGTGGCCGAAGTGTCCCTCCGCATATCGTGCAAAGCCTGGATCGAATCTGCCATTTTATAACTTTGTATTTCGGCCGGGGTTAACGGAATGGTCCGGATTGAATCCCAGGCTTCTTCATGCGGCGTAGTAATTTTCTTATCTTCAATATCGTAACTTTGAAAATAGTCCGCACTTTCCATCTCTTTGTACTGCTCTTTAGTAATCTCCCGGTTTAAGCGGCTTACTTTCCGGACATCGGCATTGCTCATGTGCTCTTTTTGGGTGAGCGTTTCCACTTCCTGACGCATCCGTTTTATATCCGGATTTTCTTCTTTTTCAATTACCGTTTCAACTTTCGCAGTATCAATTTCTGCCACTTCCGGCAAAACATTTGATGCATAATTATCGATAATGGAATCGTATTTTACCGATGCGCCGTAATAGAAATTTCCACGCATACCAAGTGCCCCGAAATTACCCGTAATGTGGTGGGTTACCGGAAGCCAATTCTCGTTTCCCAGGTTTTCAAATTGCTGTTTAATACGGTATTCCACAAATTTTATGGTTGAACTGAAATCGAGGTTGTAAATACACCAGAGTTGGTCAACAATATAAATGTATCCATCCACCAACTCATCACTTTTTCGTTTGGGGATGACACGAATTTTGAAAACATCAAAATCGCCTACGGTAATAAACCCTTCATATTGAAAATTATAATGCCGCAGCGCCATAGGGGCAAGTGGCGAAATAACTTCTGCCGGGCGTTCCTGGTAAAAACTCTCGGTCATTAGGCCCATCACCGGCGGCTCGTCAATGCCAACGAGTGAAGTGCGTTTGCTTATCACCTGTTGTTTATAGGAATTCGGGTAGTCGTAGGTTATTTTGTTGTGCGACTCTATTACATAGGTCACATTTTCTTTAAAATAATCTTTGAATTTCCGGCCATCCTCCATTTCCTGTTGCTTAATAATTTTAGGAATATTCTGAAATTCGAAATTACTTTTTATGTAAAGGTCGGCTGTGTAATGTTTAATCCGGTCGCGGTAATAAGGAGCTTTGGCAATGGCTTTTCGCATAATCAGGTATGCCGGGTCTTCTTTGCCCGGAAATATTTTGACCTCCTTCAACTCAAACTTTTGTACGTGCATGGTAATTGACAGAAACAGGCTGTCGCGATCGAGTGTAACTTCCTTGTTTTGCTGAAGATACCCCATCGACCGAACCGTTAAGTGATAGTTCCCTTTGGGCAGTTGCAGGTAAAAATTTCCATCGATATTAGAGGTTGTCCCTTCTTTTGTTTCGCTGATAAAAATGGTTGCGTAAGGGATCGGTTGGTGTTGTTCGTCGATGATTTTCCCATAAACCGCTTGCGCCTGTGCCGGTTGCGGGGAGAATAAGGAAATAAGAAGGATAGTCAGAAATATCCATTGAAAAGAGGGAATAACGTTTCTGGTTTTCATCTCATTAAAATTGTTTATTTCATTTGCATTTGATGTAACTCACGATGAATTTTAAAATTCATGTTCGTTTCATTGTTTCTTTTGTTTTCTGTGAAGCTAGTTGAGCAAATTTACAACAAGCTTCCCATTATTTTATGTTTCATTACGTTTTTATAAAATGAACTGGTTCTAAAACATGACGGTTTTGACACCTTTTTTACTACAACATATGTTTTAAAAGTTGTTTTTTTTGATTGTTTTTATCTATAAATTGCAGCACAGTACAGGACAGCATAATGAGCCTGTCAACATTGAAATTTGAATCAATAAAATAATCAAGAATGGCAAACAGATTAATTGGAAGACTTCCAAAAGTCGGTATTCGTCCGGTAATCGACGGACGTGAAAGGGGCGTTCGCGAATCGCTCGAAGTACAAACCATGAACATGGCCAAAAATGCGGCCCGTTTGATTGAAGAGAACCTTCGCTTTCCGGGTGGTGAAAAAGTAGAATGTGTAATTGCTGACACTACCATTGGCGGGGTGGCAGAAGCCGCTTTGTGTGCCGATAAGTTTGAACGTGAAGGTGTTGGTGTTTCTTTAACCGTTACTCCCTGCTGGTGTTACGGAACCGAAGTAATGGATGCAACACCGCTCATTCCAAAGGCTGTCTGGGGTTTTAACGGTACGGAGCGGCCGGGGGCTGTTTACCTGGCAGCTGCTTTGGCTGGTTATACGCAAAAAGGCTTTCCAACTTTTGGAATTTATGGCCGCGATGTACAGGATTCGGGTGACGAGAATATTCCTGAAGATGTTTCTGAAAAAATCCTTCGGTTTGTAAAATCAGCGCTCGCTATAGCACAAATGAAAGGAAAATCATATTTGTCGCTCGGATACACCTCAATGGGGATTGCCGGTTCAATGGTAAATGCCGATTTTTTTCAGGATTACCTGGGAATGCGTACCGAGTTTGTGGATATGGTAGAAGTAAAACGTCGTTTGGATGAAGGTATTTACGACAAAGTTGAATACGAAAAAGCAATGGCGTGGACCAAAGCGAACATTACGGAAGGCGATGATTACAACGCACCCGAAGCACAGTCGGACCGTGCCCGCAAAGATTGGGAATGGGAAGTAGTTGTGAAGATGACGTTGATTATGCGCGATCTGATGATTGGTAATCCAAAATTAAAGGAAGCCGGATTTGGAGAAGAATCGCATGGGCACAATGCAATTGCCGGTGGTTTCCAGGGGCAACGCCAGTGGACCGATTATTATCCAAACGGAGATTTCTCTGAAACCATTCTGAATACTTCGTTCGACTGGAACGGAATCCGTGAAGCTTTTGTATTTGCTACCGAGAACGATAGTTTGAATGCGGTTCCTATGTTGTTTGGACACCTGCTTACCAACACAGCACAAATTTTCTCTGATGTACGCACTTATTGGAGCCCCGATGCAGTGAAACGCGTAACCGGCAAAGAACTGACAGGCATTGCCAAAGACGGTATTATTCACTTGATTAACTCGGGTTCAACCACGATGGATGCTACCGGGCAGCAAAAAGATGCGGATGGAAATTCAGTAATGAAACCTTTTTGGGATGTTACCGAAGACGATGTAAAAGCTTGTTTGGAGAATACAAAATTCTGCCCGGGAAGCAAAGGTTATTTCCGTGGAGGAGGTTATTCGAGCCAGTTTAAAACACAGGGTGAAATGCCTGTTACTATGAGCCGTGTTAACCTGGTAAAAGGGCAGGGGCCGGTGTTGCAAATTGCTGAAGGTTACACAGTTGATTTGGATAATGATATTCACACCGTATTGGATAAACGAACCGACCCTACCTGGCCAACTACCTGGTTTGCTCCGAAAGTTACGGGTAAAGGTGCATTTAAAGATGTGTATTCAGTAATGGCCAACTGGGGTGCCAACCACGGTGCAATCAGTTATGGCCATATTGGAGCCGACCTGATTACGCTGGCTTCTATCTTAAGGATTCCGGTTTGTATGCACAATGTGGATGAAGATAAAATCTTCCGCCCAAGTGCCTGGAATGCTTTTGGCGAAGAAAAAGAAGGATCGGATTACCGCGCTTGCGCTAACTTTGGTCCGATTTATAAATAACGTTTTACAGAGAAAAGATGGTGGTACTGAAATTACTGCCATCTTTCTTTTATTACCTGGTCAGAATCGCTCATGAAACTGCAATCGACACAAATAGCCGGCGGGCAAACCAAGTTACAGCAACTGGTGCATTCCATTACTGAAGCAATCGCGAAGGGGGAATTGAAGGCTGGCGATCCGCTCCCTTCGGTAAATCAGCTAAGCAACGAAAGTGGTTTTTCGCGTGATACCGTTTTTAAGGCCTACAATATCCTGAAACAGCGGAATGTTGTTGAATCGGCGCCTACAAAAGGTTATTTTGTGGCCAACGAATCGTACCGGGTTTTTGTGTTGCTCGACGATTTTAGTGCCTTTAAAGAACAGCTTTACCAGTCGTTAAGGCAAAATCTTCCTGAGTCGTATTCTGTTGATTTGCTTTTTCATCATTACAACCGCGAAGTTTTTACACAGCTTATCGAAAGCAGTTTGGGGCGTTACAGCATGTATGTGATTATGAACATCGATCATCAGTCGATGGAACCCATTCTGAACAAAATCGATTCAAACAAACTGTTGTTGCTTGATATGGGAAATCCGGCAAACGATAAAGTGAATTATTTGCTTCAGAATTTTGGCAAATCTGTAATCGATTGTTTGGAACTGGAAGCAGATCGTTTTCGTAAATACGATGAGTTGATTTTGGTTTATTCCGAGAAAGACACTCCACATCCGGGAGAAGTGGTTTCGGCGGTTCGTTCTTTTTGCGAAAAACACATCATAAAATTTTCCCGGATCAACAGGTTTGATTCATCTAAATTAAAAAGTGGCCAGGCTTATTTTGTTATCCGGGATTCCGATTTGGTGGAGGTGATAAAATCGTGTCGCAGAAGTCAACTGGAACTTGGAAAGCAGGTAGGAATTATTTCGTACAACGACACCCCGATGAAAGAAATTGCAGGGGGCGGAATTACCGTTATTTCAACAGATTTTGAAGAAATGGGGCGCGAAGCAGCAACATTTGTAAAACATAAACATAAAGTTGGGAAAGTTTTAACTACATCATTAATTTTGAGGGATTCTCTTTGAACCTTGATATGATGAAGAAACTTAACACTTTTCTGATTACCGTAAGCCTCTTAACTTTTTCACTTTACTCTAATAGTCAAAACATGTTTGAAAGATTTTCAGGCATTTCTGTCGGTAACCCTATATTAAATGGAAGTACCTCATTCGATGAGCAAAACCAGGTATTTACCCTAAAAGGAGCCGGAACAAACATGTGGTTTGGCACTGATGAATGCTGGTTTGAAAGTACCAAAATAAAAGGCGATTTTATTCTCTCCGCAAATGTTGAATTTGTAGGAAAAGGTAAAAATGTACATCGTAAACTGGGACTTATGGCGCGTGCCACTTCCGGCGAAAGTTCGGCGTATGTTGATGCTTGTGTGCATGGAGACGGGCTTACCGGAATGCAATTCAGGGAAAAGGAAGGAGAGGATACAGATGAAGTAAAATCGGATATTTCGACGCCTGAATTTATTCAGCTTGAAAGAAAAGGAAATACCTATATTGCTCGGATTTCAAAAGACAACAGGCCGCTTGTAACGGTTGCCAAAAAGGAATTTGATTTGGGAGATGAAATACTGGCCGGGTTGTTTATTTGTTCGCACGACGAAGATGTATTCGAAACCGCCCGCTTTAGCAATGTTCGCCTCGAAATTCCGGCAATCGAAGGAGTTGACGCATATAAAAGCCCATCGCCAAGCAGATTGGAAATTATGGATGTTCAATCAGGAAAAAGAACAGTAGTTTTTGAAACTGAAAAACACATTGAAGCTCCAAACTGGTCGCGCAACGGAAAATTTCTGATTTACAATTCGGGCGGAAAGTTGTACCGCTTTGACTTGGAGACAAAAACTCCAACCGAGATAAACACCGGTTTTGCACAATCGAATAACAACGACCACGGAATATCGTTCGACGGGAAAACACTGGCTGTTAGTAACCATGTTCAGGAAAACGGAACGGGACATTCCATTGTTTTTACGGTTCCGGTTGATGGAGGGACTCCCAAAAGAGTTACTGCGCACGGGCCGTCGTATTGGCATGGCTGGTCGCCCGATGGAAAATGGCTGACATACTGTGCCGAACGAAATGGAAACTACGATGTGTATAAAATACCTTCGGCGGGAGGAGAGGAAATTCGTTTAACAACAACCGAAGGCCTTGATGACGGCCCTGAATATTCGCCGGATGGAAAATATATTTATTTCAATTCAGTACGCAGCGGAATGATGCAAATCTGGCGGATGAAACCCGATGGAACAGATCAGGAACAGGTAACTTTTGATCATTTTCAGAACTGGTTTGCACACCCGTCTCCGGATGGGGAGCAGTTACTAATGATCTCGTATCTCCCGGAAGTGGAGGCCGGGTCGCATCCGCCTAATCAGCGGGTAATGTTGCGCACAATGCCGGCAAGTGGTGGCGAAATAAAATGCAAAGCCTTTTTATACGGCGGGCAGGGAACCATTAATGTTCCGTCGTGGAGCCCCGGCTCCCAAAAGGTAGCTTTTGTTTCTTATACTTATTAAGGTAACCTCTAAAAATTAGTTTTATGAAGCATGTCTATTCTTCTGTTAATGAAGTTGCCATCCATTTTCAATCATCATTTTCCTTTTCGTTCAATTTTCAGCCATAATTTCATT
>JBKEDN010000255.1:0-6016 GCA_047975435.1 Draconibacterium sp.
AATGAAATTATGGCTGAAAATTGAACGAAAAGGAAAATGATGATTGAAAATGGATGGCAACTTCATTAACAGAAGAATAGACATGCTTCATAAAACTAATTTTTAGAGGTTACCTTAAGTACACAACTCGAAACCGGCACTGCCCTTACTCCGGTAGATGCTTTAAACCGCATTCCGGGAATACTGATGCATCACGGTACGCTCAACACCAACCGGCTGACCATTCGCGGGGTCGGTTCCAGAACGCCATACGGGACCAATAAGATAAAAGCCTACTTTGGCGAAATTCCACTTACCGGCGGCGATGGAGAAACAACGCTTGAAGATCTGGAAAACCTGTCGATCCAACGGGTTGAAATTATAAAAGGCCCTTCATCGAGTTTGTATGGTGCTGGCCTTGCCGGTGTAATCCTGTTTCATCCGAAAAATGTAAACAGGAATTTTGCCCAGTACAACAGTACAATCGCTTCTTTTGGTACCTTAAAAAATACCTTATCTGCCGGAATAAACGATGGCAAGCTGAATATTTTTGCACTTGGTTCGCTGTTAAACAGCAATGGATACCGCGACAACAACAAAACCGACCGGGGAAGCCTGTTTCTGAATTCGACGTATAAATTTTCAGCAAAGACACATTTACAGGCGCTTGTTCGAATGACTAAGATGAAAGGGCACATTCCCAGTTCTCTCGATTTGGAAACGTTTAACACCAATCCGCAAAGTGCCGCTGCTAACTGGCTGGCTGTGGCCGGTTATGAAAAATATACCAAAGCACAGTTTGGCGTATCGTTAAACAGGTTTACCATGCGCGACGGCAAAATTTCGGTGGCGGCATTTGGTAGTTTTCGTAATCTCGACGAACTAAGGCCTTTTAATAAACTCGAAGAATCATCAGACTATATTGGCTGGCGGGCAGAGATACAAAAAGTGGTAGCCCTTGAAAATACAAAATTTGTGCTTACTTCCGGCTTCGAGATGTTTCGGGAAAATTTCGACTGGAGCACCTTTGAAAACGACAGTTACAACCTGCTCTCGGATAACAACGAAAAGCGTCAATACGAAAACCTGTTTCTACAGCTTGAATCGAATATTTACGACCATGTTTTTATTTCAACCGGTATTAACGGTAACCTCACCCGCTTTAATTACAGCGATCATTTTCTGGATAATGGAGACCAGTCAGGAAAACGGAATTACAAACCGGTATTGTCACCGCGCCTGGGAATCAATGCATTGCTAAAAGATGAACTCTCCGTGTTTGCGAATGTAAGTCATGGATTTTCAACTCCTTCGTTTCAGGAAACATTACTACCCGAAGGCGAACTAAACCCTGACATTAAACCGGAAACCGGATGGAACTTTGAAATTGGATTTCGTTCGCAATTTAAAAACAGGCTTTTGCTATCGGCAAGCTACTACCGTATTTATATTAACAACCTGCTGGTGGCGCGGCGAACCGGCGAAGATGCTTACATTGGCGTAAATGCAGGGCAATCGGTCCATCCCGGAATGGAGGCCGAGCTTACCTGGAATGCCATTACATTACACGGCGAAAATCTGCTGATTTTAAAAGGAAGCGCCACACTGGCCAATTATCATTTTAGTGACTTTATTGACCTTGATAACAACTATACCGGAAAACTGCTACCGGGTACAGCCAAACAAATGATGTCGGCTTCGGCACAGCTTAACCCGGTAAAAAATATTTCGATGAACGTATGGCACCAGTACAACGGGGAAATGCCTGTAAACGATGCCAACTCCGAATTTTCAAAAGCTTTTGGTGTTACCGGGCTCGAATTAAAGTACCTGGGAAAAACCGGACGCTTAAAACTCGGAATTAAAGGTGGTATCCAGAATGTTTTTGACATACACTACGCATCGATGCTGGCGGTTAATGCACCATCGTTCAATGGTGTTCCTCCCCGGTATTATTATCCCGGAGAACCACGAAACTATTATGTAACCGTTTTAATCGGCCTTCTGGAACACCAACACTAAGTACCATAAATTAAGATTATGCCAAACAAGAAAGAACAAAAAGCAGCCTATAAGCAAATGAAATTTCAGATGGGTGTTTTTCAGATAAAAAACCGAAGCAATAATAAAGTACTGATCGACAACAGTACGGATATACCTTCAAAATGGAACCGGCACAAAATGGAACTGCGCTTTGGGAATCATAAAAACCAGGAATTACAACAAGACTGGAATTCAGGCGGAGAGAACAATTTTGTAGTTGAGGTTTTGGCAGAGTTAAAGGAAAATGAAGAACAAACCATACCCTACCAACGTGAATTAAAAGCCTTGCAAAAGCAAACAATTGAAAAACTAAATCTCCCGGCCGAATTAAGGTACTAACCTGCCGGCAACAAAAGACATCTTTCCGAGGTAAAGCTGCGGGAATTTAAGAGCCTGTTTAAAATTAAAGCGAATTTCTCCTGATCAATTCAAAAGGACTTTTAATCCGTCCAAAATCCTTGTCAAGGATCATTCGTGCAACCGTTCGTCCTATCTCATCGTGGTTGGTAGTAATGGTCGTAATTCCGTCCTCCAGAATTTCCTTCACCGGATTGTCGTTATAAGCCACCACTCCTACATCTGTACCTGTTTTCCATTTTCGTTCCCTGCAAATTTTTATAAAACAGTACAAATCGTCGTCAGAAACCAAAACATAAGCCTGGCCTTTTTTTATATCCTCCCCGGCAAACTGATGAATCACCGAGAATTCGAGTTCATTCACCTGGCAAAAAATCCGGAATCCGCGTATGATATTTTTAGAATAAAATTCGTTTTGAGGAAAGACGAGGTTAATTTTCTGATACTTTTTTATGAGTGGAAGCGCCTTGTTTAAAGCAGTTTGAATATCGCTTTCAAACTCCTGGTAAACTACCGGATAATCATTCAAAACATCCAAATTACGATCGATCAGCAGCACTTTATTTTTTGGAATTCGGCGTATGATTTCGGCTGCCCTGTCGTTCTCGTCGTTAAACTGGGGCAAAATCACAAAATAATCGTAACTGGTTAAATGGTCGCTGATTATCTCATCAAATTTCTCGATACTATAGTCGTAAATAAACACGTCAACTCCGGCCTTGCTGCCAAGTGTTTGCACAAACGAATAATAAATGTTTCGCTTATAGTTACTCAGTTTATTAAAGACCAGCGCTACTTTCAGCTTTTTCTGAACATTTGTCTGATTTACATAATAACCTTTGCCCCGGACCGAAGCCAGTATTCCTTTCTTTTTTAACGAAACATAAGCTTTTTCAACGGTATCACGCGAAAGCAGCAGTTCTTCGCTGGTTTCATTGATAGACGGAACCCGCTGGCCTTTTTTAAAAATTCCGGCTTCAATATCCGAAATAATCAAATCTACTACCTGCTTGTACTTGGGTATCTCCGAATTATGGTCGATGCGATAATCCACACTCATTTCGCTTACTTTTCAATAATTTTGATCGTTGTACGCCTGTTTTGTCTTCTTCCTTCCGGAGTATCGTTGCTTGCTATCGGATGTGTGTCGCCGTAGCCATCCCATTTTAACCGGTCAATTTGTATCTTGTTATTAACCAGGTAATCCACTACTGATTTGGCCCTTTGTTTCGAGAGTTCAAGGTTCTTTTCCGAATTACCCGAACTGTCGGTATGTCCCTGTATTTCAACTTTCAGCTTTGGATTTGTATTCAGGAAAGTAACCAGCTTTTGCAATTCCGGCTCCGACTGCGGTAAAATACGGAACGAATCAGTTTGAAAATAAATATTATACAATTCCATTTGAGCCCCAATTTCGATAGGTTCCAGGTCAATATTCAGGATAATCGGATCGGTAATTGTATTGAGCTCGGCCAGTTGCATCGACTGTGAATAAAACAGGTAACCATCTTCCGAAACGTTAAAGGCATAATTTCGGCGAAGCGGTAAGGCCAGCATTGCTTCCCCGTTCTCATCTGCTTTCTGAATACGGCTGTTATCCACTTTCGAGTTAACATTTACCAACTCAATACTGGCTGCTATTGGTTGATGGGTATTTTTATTTCGGATGGTTGCTTTTACATAAGTAACCGGCTGTGGTTGCAACCCGCGATCGAGGTTAAAAGAGAAAATATCCAGTCCGTTATCCGACTCACGAGCCGAAGAAAAATAAGCAACATCGCCAATAGAACTAATCGTTAAACCCATATCGTCTTTATTGGTATTAATCGGGTAGCCCATGTTTTTTATATCGTGCACAGCGCCGGTTTCATCTATAAATGCAGAAAAAAGATCGAGCCCGCCCATACCAATGTGCGTATCCGAAGCAAAATAAAAGTTCTGGTTATTGGCATGAATAAATGGGGCAACTTCATCTCCTTCTGTATTTGCTTCTTCCAGGTTTTTCGGATTGTTCCACTTTGGGTTTCCGGCTTCGTCAAAGCCTAAAAATTCAATTCGCCAAATATCCTTTTTCCCTTTTCCCCCGGCGCGGTTGCTCGAAAAATAGAGATAGTGGTTATCGGATGAAAATGAAGGCTGGGCTTCCCACGACGGAGTGTTGAGCGGAGCCCCGGCATTGCGTGGTTCTGTCCATTTCCCGTTTACAATACGCGAGAAATAAATGTCGCAACTTCCAAAACCATCCGGACGGTTACAGGCGGTAAAAAACATAACGCGCGAATCGGCTGATAGGGTTTGAGCTCCTTCATTTTCTGTGGTGTTCACCCCTTCCAGTGGTTTGGCTTCCCAATTCAGCGAGTCCAGCTCAATCATGTAAAAATCTTCCTGTGGCCGGTTTACCGAGTCGCGAATCAAACGTGTAAATACCAAATGTTTCCCATCCAGTGTAGGTGTTGGCCAGTATTCATCACACTCGCTGTTTACGCCCTCTCCCAACCGGCTGGGTTCAAAATCAACCGGGTTGGCAATGGCATGAATGGCAAACTTGCAACTGGCCATTTTACAAGCCAGCAAAAATTGCCGTTTCTCCGGTATATTTTTGTTCTCTTTGTACTTTTCATAAAAGCTCAATGCTTCGGAATACATCCCCAGCTTGTAAAAAGCCTCTCCCAACCGAAAATCAATCAGTGGATTATCGCTTGTATTTTGCGCTTTGGTAAGATGGTGTATTTCGAGGCGGGTAGAGTCCATATCCTTGTACATTTCGGCCAGTAAAAGATGGGTATTTGTATTCTGGCTGTCAATGCTCAAAATCTGATTGCAAAGTTCAATGGCTTTTGAATATTGGTCAGAAGAATAAAGATTCCGTGCATTTTCAAACAGCTTTTCGGTACGTTTGGAGTTCTGGGCTACCGTCAAATTTACGGTAAAAAACAGTACAACTATCATTAGCAAGCCCTTGCTACAACTCATTATCAGTTGATTAGTTTTTTTATTCTGAAATTTCATTTTTGTGGATAGTAGTATTCTTTTGAATTATTTTTTTTCCTATTTTGCTCTAAAATACAAATTTAAAAAGAGATTCAAATTTAGTGAGCCGGGCGGATAAATAATGAAAAAATAAACAAACCATCCGTTCCGTCGTAAAGTTTAAAAAACTAAGGTTTTTAAGGCGATGAAAAAGAAAGATAACCGTAAGAATTTCTCTGATTTTGACAAATTCGACAGGAAACAAAAGAGACATTCCGGTTCTACGGAAAAAGGTTCAAAACACAAATTCTCAATATACGATGAATTTGATGACGATGATTCAAACAGCAATTATCCTTCTTTAGATGACGATGATGATGAAGACGACGACGATTAGTTAAAATCCCATTTTTTATTTTATACGCTTTCTGTTTGTGTTGACAACAGGAATTTACTTACTCGTGTCGTGTCAAACGTGTTTTATCACCACTTCATGAGGCTGTCCAAAAAGTAAAAGTGGACAGCCTTTGATTTTGATATCCCTTTAACAATTGAAACTTAAAGGCAGCAATCACAACGAACACAAAGGCATCGGGATACCCAGTAAAGCGGCATTTAACGCCGACTTAAAATTTCTTTTTCCCAAATATTTATCAATGTGTTTTTG
>JBKEDN010000258.1:0-12835 GCA_047975435.1 Draconibacterium sp.
AATGAAATTATGGCTGAAAATTGAACGAAAAGGAAAATGATGATTGAAAATGGATGGCAACTTCATTAACAGAAGAATAGACATGCTTCATAAAACTAATTTTTAGAGGTTACCTATAATTTAATCAGCTGATTTCCATCCAATTAAATTCATATATATGAATAAACGAATTTGGTTGTTATTTTAAGTGCGGCGTTTAAAGCGGGATTCAGCAATCTTTGTTTAAAAATCCGACTCATGAAATTCCAAAATAGCGCAGCAATTCTACGCTAAATATGGTAAGGCTTATTTTACCTGGAAACATTTCGGACTACTTCATGAACACAAAATAAACAGCAAGAACCAAGCATAAAAAGGCAGCAAAATGATTCCATTGTAAGCTGCCGGTATTAAAAACTACTATCGAGAAAACGGTGAATGTTATAAGTGTTATAACTTCTTGAATTACTTTTAACTGTAGAAGAGTATAAGGTCCACCATTATCGATAAATCCAATCCTGTTAGCCGGTACTTGACAGGCATATTCTATTAACGCAATCGACCATGAAAAAACGATAACGGAGAATAATGACCATTTACTGATCCAGCCTAGTTGCTGTAATTTTAAATGACCATACCAAGCCACAGTCATAAATAAATTTGAAAAGACTAATAACAAAAGCGTGTAAATGCCTTTCATACAGTATAATATTAAGTGAATGTTATTTCTGGGGTTATTTTGACAATTTATATTCAAACAAAGCGATTCCCCAGCTGATTAAAACAATGGAAACAATCCCTAACTTGTTGAACCACTTCATTTCGGCAAATTTCAAATGCCCGTACCAGGCGAAGGTCATAAAAGTATTGGATAGCACGAGTAATCCAACTGTCAGGATTCCTTTCATAAATTTTCAAAAAATTTGCGCAAAATTATCGAAAAGTACGATTGCTGATACTCCGGGTGAACACTATTTTTTTTAAAACGATTACGCCACTAAATTTTAGTTTTTGGTTAAATCTGGATTAAAACTAAATTGTTCCCTTAATTTTAATTTCGATTTCCTAATTTTAACTACAAACTTACAATATGCAAGTAGTAATTGCGCACAGCCACCTTAATCCGGGAGGCGTAACCAGGGTCATCGAATCTCAAACAGAGGCACTTAAGGAGATACCGGTAAAAGTTATTGCCGGTGCATGTCCAAACCCTGAATCCATTACGTCAGAGGGAGCAGAACTAATAATCATTGAAGAGCTGAACTATCTGCCAAAGAAAAAATATTCGGATAAAGAAGCCATGGAAATGCTTCATCTGGTTCATCAAAAAATAAACAAACACATTGAACCCGATACGGTTTTGCATTTTCACAACCTGAACCTGGGGAAAAACCCCATAGTAACTTATGCCGTGTATTTGCTGGCCAAAGATGGGGTGAAAGTTCTTAACCACGCCCACGATTTTGCCGAAGACCGGCCGTCGAACCTTACCTTTCTGAAAGAAATTTTGACCAATATTTTCCTGCAGGATGTAAACGAAGTGCTTTACCCTCAACTTCCCAATTACCAGTTTGGCGTTATTAACTCGGCCGACTTTGAACGTTTGGTTTCGTTTGGCGTAAACCCCGAAAGAATTGCCTGGCTGCCCAACCCGGTTAATTTAAAGGCTTCTGCCAAAAATTTTGAGACCAACAAAGCAAAACACAACGTTTGCAAAACACTGCAAACAGATGAAAACAAATTGCTGGTAACGTATCCGGTACGGGTGATACAGCGCAAAAACATCGGAGAATTTATTTTGCTTTCAATTTTGTTTGATCGCGTTGCCAGTTTTGCTGTAACGCAACCGCCCAAAAACCCCGTTGAAATTGAAATGTACAAGCAGTGGGTAAAGTTTTGTGAAGAACAGAATATTGATGTTGTTTTTGAAGCCGGTGTAAAAACTGATTTTGAAACCCTGCTGGCCGGAAGTGATTTTTGCATTACCACCAGTTACATGGAAGGTTTTGGCATGGTTTACCTGGAACCCTGGCTGCTGGGAACGCCGGTGGTTGGCCGCGACATTGATTATATTACACGCGATTTTAAAAACGACGGGTTTGAATTTCCGGCACTGTACTACAAACTGAATATCCCCGGTATAAAAGTGGATTTCAAGGATTTAAATATGAAACTCCAAATGGAAATCATCACTGACCTGAAATCGGGAAGATTACAAAAACAAAAAGTGTTTGAACAAAATCCTATTCTCAATACTTTGTTTAAAAAGGTTGCAGATTCTGTGACAGCCAAAAACAAAACAATCATCCAAAACAACTATTCTTTAAAAGGTTATGGAAATAAACTTCAGGAGCGATATAAAAAGCTGGTTGAACAAGCTTGAGAGGCTGCAACCAATCCCTACTGAACTAAATACAAAACTAAGCCTTGATCATCCGACACCTGTAAAAGCAGTTATTTTTGATATTTACGGTACGCTTTTAATTTCAGCTTCCGGAGATATTGAAGAAGCCTCGTTAAACCACAATAATCTGCGCGAAGCCATGCAGACAGGCGGTTTTAACTTGTCGGGGTGTACCCCCGGGGTATATTCTTTTCTGTTGGAGCAACTCCAGCTGAAAATAAAGCAACAACACAACGAACTGCGCGAAAAAGGACATCCTTATCCCGATGTGGACATACTTCGTGTTTGGCAGGAGATGTTTGCTGAAGCCCAAAAAAAAGGACTGATTAAACTTTCCGGAAATGAATCGTATTACGATACCATTTTTGTTTTTGAGCTACTCAGCAACAAAGTTTACCCGATGCCCGGAATGAAAGAAATCCTTCTTGCCATCCGCGAAAAAGGCATCCCTTTGGGCATTGTTTCAAATGCACAGTTCTACACACCAATTATTATGAATTATTTTCTGACGGGTGAATTTTTAACCCGCCGCGAAATTGAATATTTCAACCCTGATCTTTCGGTTTTTTCATTCGAGGAATTAAGGGCAAAACCCGACACAGCACTGTTTCAAAAGTTTATTCCCATACTGAAAAGTAACTACGGAATACAAGCACACGAAGCATTGTTTGTTGGAAACGATATGCTGAAAGATATTTACACAGCCGGCAAATCAGGATTAAGAACAGCTCTTTTTGCCGGCGACAAACGCTCGCTTCGCCTGCGTGAAGCGGATGAAAGGACTCAAAATATACAAGCAGATTTCATACTAAACGATTTATCACAACTTTTAGAAATTATTGCATGAAACTAAGCGAATTAAATATAGGCATCATTCATTCCCTGATAGGAAAAAATGACGGAGTTTCCATTGTAATCGATCAAACGGTGGAAGCCATGGTGAAACATCTCGGTATCGATCTGGGAAACTTCTTCTTTCTTGCTGCACACTCTTCTCCGCGCTTTAATGCACAAACCAACGAGGTTTTCTGGCACAAAAGTGAGGCACATAAATTCATCATCCGGAACTTTAACGAACCGGAAGCAGAAGGGCTGGATGAAATGATTCACGAAAATGCGATGTATGCGAAAAAAGTGATCAAAAACTGGGTGGAAGAAAATAACATCGACCTGATTATTGCGCACAACACCTCGCACCCCTATAATTTTGTTACAGCGGTTGGCCTGGGTTATTACATTGAAGAATTAAGGGCCGAAGGAATTATCTGGCCCAAACTGATGGTGTGGTGGCACGATTCGTATTTCGAACGCAGCATTTTTGCCCATCCAAACAAGGTGATTCAGAAATACCTGAAATACCTGCCCGGAACTTATGTCGATTCCATTGCGTTTATCAACAACCAACAAATAAAACTGGGGAAAAAGGTTTTTGCACAATACAATAACATCAAGCTCGATAAATTTTTTGAACACCGTACAACCGTAGTTCCAAACACCAGCGAAATTCCCTGGGAATGGGAGCAACTTGAAACAGAATCGGAAACCTGTATTGCTCCGCCGCAAGACAATTACAATGCTTCATTCTTTAAAGATATTAACCTGGAACAACAGGTAAAAGCCAAAGGTTTCGAACTGAAAGACACCGTTCTGCTTCTTCAGCACACAAGGGTAGTACCACGTAAAAAAATAGAACTGGCCATTGATCTTGCATTTGAGTTGGAAAAGAAATTCAGAAAACAAAAGAAATGTGTAGCGCTTATTGTCAGCGGACATTCTGGAGACGAGCAAAATGCTTACCTCCATAACCTGCATGTTCACTATTCAGAGCTCTGCAAAAAAGATCCGAATGCTTCAGTGATCCTCATTTTTGGTGAGCACAACATTCTTTCGCACCGCGATATTATTGTTGACCGAAAGTTCTATAATTTTGCTGAAATACCATCCGTTATTGCGGCACACGGAGGACTCGGAACTTATTTTAGTGATGTGGAAGGATTCGGGAACAACCTGCTCGAAATGATCTCTTTTGGTGTTCCGGTGGTAATCAACAAATACGAAATCTACAAGGAAGAAATTGAAAAATACGGCTTTGAATTACCTGCCATCGAAAATGCACTGTTAACACCCGAACTGGTCAATGCAGCCTATCGCCTGCTAACCGATATTCCATACCGGAATTGCGTTGTAAAACATAATTTAAAAGTTCTTAAAGAGAACCTCGACCACCGGATTATTGCAGAAAAATTACTGCCGATTATCAAAAATATGTATATGCGCGAACTTTAGCGGATACCCGAGGTTTGATTAGCTAAAAGTTAATTGACCTCAAATGCAGAGCATACAAAGCTTTTAATCAAAAGGATTAATTATATTTAGAATGTAAACGTAGCGTACAGGAAAAAATTTGTACGTTTTTGAAAAGAATGTAACTATGGGAGACTTTTATCAAAACGGTTTTGTGGCCACTTTGCATAATTTACGTGCAAGGCCTTATCAGGAATTAGAACACAAACTCGAACGTTTTAGTAAAAAAAGACCCATCGGACTAATAATTCCTTCGTTATATTCTGAATTATCCCGGCCGGCATTAAAAGAAATCGTAAATGTCCTGAAAGATATTCCCTATGTTTCTGAGATTGTAATCGGCCTCGACCAGGCAGATGATTACCAATTCAGAAACGCGCTGGAATATTTTGATGTGCTGCCACAACACCATCGGATTATCTGGAATGATGGTCCCAAAATGCTGGCTTTACGGGAAAAACTGGCTACAAAAAACATCGACACTTCTGTTCCCGGCAAAGGTAGAAACGTTTGGTTTTGCTTTGGTTACATGATTTCGAGTGGAAAGTCGGAAGCCATAGCATTGCACGATGCCGACATTATTACTTACGACCGCGAAATGTTGGCCAGGCTGGTTTACCCGGTAGCCGATCCTACTTTTAACTTTAAGTACTGCAAAGGATATTATTACAGGGCCGACGACGATAAAATGCACGGGCGGGCCGTTCGTTTGCTGGTAACGCCGCTGCTGCGGACACTTAAAAAATTGCTGGGCCGTCATACTTATCTCGAATATCTCGATAGTTTCCGGTATCCGCTGGCAGGCGAATTTTCGATGCGTGCCGATATTATAAAAACCATTCGTATCCCCTTCGACTGGGGCCTGGAAATCGGGATTCTTTCCGAAGTGGAAAGAAACAATGCACTAAACCGGGTTTGCCAGGTGGAGATTGCCGACCGGTATGACCACAAACACCAGTCGCTGTCGGCAGAAGATGCGGAGCGCGGATTATCCAAAATGAGTCGCGATATTTCGCGTGCTATTTTTGCCAAACTGGCATCAGACGGAGTAACACTGAGCCCGGAGTTTTTCCGAACATTAAAAGCTACTTACTGGCGTATTGCACTCGAATTTGTAGAACTCTACAAGGCCGATGCCGTTATGAACGGTTTGAGTTACGACTTTCATAAAGAAGAAGAGGTAATCGATCTTTTTGTAAAAAACGTTTACCAATCGGGCATCGACTTTCTGCATAATCCCGACAATGTGCCTTTAATGCCCAGCTGGAAACGTGTTCAGAGCGCTTTACCTGACATTATGGAAGAGTTCTACCAAATAGTGGAAGACGACAACAACATGATCTAAAAACACCCCAATTATGGCAAATCCCGAAAAAGCTTTTATTCAAAAAATAGAGGACAGGCTGCGTTTTATCTATCAGCAAAATTATAAGAACGATGTACTTCAGGCTTTATTAAAATTAATTGAAGCATATCCGAAACAAAAGCCGGCCAGAGAAAAATGGAGCGAGAAAGACGTTGTTTTAATTACCTATGGCGACAGCATCAAAAACCAGCACGAAGTGCCTCTGCAAACACTCCGTAGTTTTTTAAATCATAATTTGAAAGTCCAGCTAAGTGTGGTTCATATTCTGCCGTTTTTCCCTTACAGCAGTGACGATGGTTTTTCAGTGATCGATTTTCGTGAGGTAAATCCGGAGTTGGGAACCTGGAAGGATGTGGCCGGGCTTACGAACGATTTTGATCTGATGGCCGATCTGGTAATTAACCATGCTTCCAGTAAAAGCGAGTGGTTTCAGCAATTTTTGCAGCAAGAAGGAAAAGCGAAAGATTACTTTATTTGTGAAGATCCGGCTACCGATCTTTCGCAGGTAACCCGCCCGAGAAGTACACCACTTTTAACGCCATACGAAACAAAGGCGGGAACAAAATATGTGTGGACAACTTTTAGTGCCGACCAGATCGACCTGAATTTCTCCAACCCAAAACTGCTGGTGGAAATGATGGACATTTTACTTGGCTATATTGACCGTGGTGCACGAATTATCCGGCTGGACGCCATTGCTTTTCTTTGGAAAAAAACAGGAACTACCTGTTTGCATCTTCCGGAAACACACGAAGTGGTAAAACTGATGCGCGATGTTGCGGAATACATCAATCCAGCCACAGTAATTCTTACCGAAACCAATGTCCCAAACAAGGAAAACCTGAGTTATTTTGGCGATAACGACGAGGCGCACATGGTTTATCAGTTTAGTCTCCCTCCCCTGCTGTTACACGCTTTACATACCGGAAATTCAGCCTATTTAAATACCTGGGCAAAGAGTCTTCCTCAACTGGAGAATGACAAAACCTTTTTCAATTTTACGGCATCGCACGATGGCATTGGGGTACGGCCACTGGAAGGTTTGCTTCCGGAGGATGAGAAAAACGCACTCGCTGAAAACATGCAAAAATTCGGAGGAAAAGTTAATTACAAATCCAATCCGGATGGAAGCACGAGCCCTTACGAATTGAACATCACTTATTTTGATGCACTAAAAGGAACAGCAGCAGGCGAAGACCAATTTCAGGTGGAGCGCTTTCTGGCTTCGCAAACCGTAATGATGAGTTTTGCAGGGGTGCCGGCTTTTTACATTCACAGCCTGACAGCAACGCCTAATTACCAGGAAGGCGTAAAAGAAACCGGACAAAACCGAACCATCAACCGCCGGAAATGGGATTTGCAAGAACTAAATGAAATTCTAAATGGGACCACTCCTCAAAAAGAAGTCTTCCTTTCACTAAAAAAACTGATCAGCATCCGAAAAGAACAGCAAGCTTTTCACCCCAATGCAAAGCAAGAAATACTCGACCTCGGCAAGTCCATGATTGGCATTGTAAGAAAATCAGAAAATCAAACGATTGTTATAATAGCCAACCTTACGGATAAAACAAATTCGTTTCAGTTGCCCAAAAATATTGATTTTGGTTTCGACCTGATTTCCGGAGTCCAAATGGTAAGTAAAATGCTGAAACCATATCAGTGCGTTTGGCTGGTAAAATAATTTTGAGCATTTCAAAAACATAAAAGCAATTACGGAATGGATCTTCCAGTAGTTGCATAAAATTAAACTTCCGGGAAATTAAAAGTCCCGGAAGTTTAAAAACACAGAATATTCCTGAAAGACAGTGATTCTGTAAATTATTTCAATACAGGATTTTTTACTTTCCCATTGCTTTCAGTAGATTTTCCTTCATGGTTTCGTTGCCCGGAAAGCCAATACTTTTATATACGAATTTGCCTGCTGTATCAAAAATCAAATACGTAGGCACTCCCTGCGATTCGTATTGCTTTAATATGGTTTGATATTGTTCGTTGGTAAGGAAATAGTGTTCACCTGAAATTTCCTTGATCATTTCACTCCATGTGTCAACCGGCGAAGTTGGACCTGTAAGATAAACAAAAACAACATTGTCGTTTTTCAGTTCTTCTTTCAGTGGCAGAATGGTTTTGTGTGCTGCTTTACAAGGCCCGCACCAGGTCGCCCAGATGTCAAACAATACGGCTTTCCCGCTATACTTTTCTAATATAGTGCTTAGAATCTTCTCGGGCGCCACGTTATCCAGTTCCCGGATATGTGCCGATTTATTTTCTTTAAGAGCCTCCATCTTTGCATTCTTTTCTACAATTCTTTCCTCTAACAATTCTTTATAAGACGGATTTTTAAAGGAATTGAATTCTTGCATTTCTTCATCGGTAAGCGGTGTTCCGCCTTCAAACTTCGTAAACAATGCAAATGCTTTGAATGCTTCGTTATTCTCAGGATTGATAATGGTTGGGAAAATTTCCGTATTCCGGATATATAAACTAAAAATATTGCTTGCCAGGGAAAAATACGGTGAGTTTAAACAATCAGGAGTTGGGACATTTACTTTTAACGAATCAGTCAAGGCTGCCGGAAGATGTTTAAAGTCCTTCATAAAAGACATGTATTCTTCCTGACTACTTACGTTGGCCCGCCTCATACAAAGACTCATCCAATACCTGTCGAAATTAAACCGCGTGTTTAGATATTCCATTTCGGTATTCATTTTTATTAATTGCCTGTAAGCATCGCTTACTTCCATCGATTCGATACTATCACCAGCTTCTTTCAGTTTATTATCGAGATAAGGAAGGATAACGGCAGCCGGTTTTTCATTCAAAGCATCATATTCAAGCAGTTTTCCAAGACTGAATTTATCTGCCGATTTATCGTTCATTTCGTGTTGTAGCGTAGCCAGAGAGCCTTTGAATTCGGGAGTAAATGTTTCATCAGCCAATTTTGTAAGGTCAAGGAAAACAGACGTTTCTTCGCCCGGAACAAGGAAAATTGAATAAGCATAGCGTTGCACAACAAGAAATGCACTACCGGGCAAATAAGGAGTGGTAACCAGTCTAAAATTACCATTCGCATCAAGCGGAACCGTAAGATCTTTTTGGTTCTGCCCAAAAGGAGAATAATAAAGCTTTACTGCGATATCCATTTCAGGACGATAGCCAAGCAAAGAGCCCGTAACAACTGCTGAATCTTTGGAAATAGTGGATACCGGAAGTATTTCATTTTCCGGATAACTAATGTTTTTCCATTCAGAAGGAATTTCCATTTCCGGCTTATCAGAAGAAAAATAAATGCCATATAAATTAAAGCATCCATCGTGATCGCATTCAATAAAATCGAAATATTTTGCATTGGCAGGCATCGCACCGAATGTTAATATAAAATCGGCTTCTCCCGACTCGGGCATCCCAAAAAGACTATCAATCTGTATTCCTTCAGCAGAGAGCAACGGTAACGCTGTTCCCCCATCCGAAATCAACTGACATTCTTTCGAAATTGTGATCCAATTATGCGGCCGGTAAGTTGCATGAACCGACAAAACTGTTGCCGAATCAGTGAGTTCCATTTTTGTAATGCTGATAGAACTTGTTTTACTAAATGTAACAAACGGATTTTCCACGGTAAGGGGATACTGCATAGTCTTTTCCCCCGTGCAGGCAGCCATCAACAAAATAAGAAAGATGCCTGTAAATAAACTGAAATGTTTCATAATGCATTCGATTAAAGGTTGAAATAAATTTTTGTATTGTTTTTATTTGGTTAGAAATACACACAATTCTTCAAACAGAAATTTTTCCGCAATCGGATGAAATAAAGTAACGAAATAAAAAGTTGATTATGAAACGAATAAGCTTTTTTAACATAAAGACGCATCCGGAAACAAATACAAAAAATTTTCACAAACAAAAACCCCTGGCGATAAACCAAGGGTTTGAGCTGCGATTAAAAAACAGCTATAAGTTTATCACAACTTAATTTGTTAATTCCGTTTCAATAAACTTTCCAAATTTCTTATACTTCTCGTAAAGCACTTTGTATTTTTCTACATTTTCAGGAATTGGGTGATACTCAGTTTCAATACCTCCCCCCATGTATTTCTGGGCTTCCGCTGTATTTTGATAAAAACCTGCAGCAACAGCAGCGGCCATTGCCGATCCCAGTGCACAAGCCTGTTCCGACCGCGCCACTTTAATGGGCATGTCGAGTACATCAGCCACAATTTGCATTACAAACGGCGATTTTTTGGCAACACCACCCAATGCAATAACTCCGTCAATACGAATTCCTTCCGAAATAAAACGATCGTTAATGGCACGCGATCCAAATGCGGTTGCTTCTACCAGTGCCCTGAAAATACGTGGAGCATCCGAACCCAGATTTAAACCGGCAATCGCTCCTTTCAGTGCCTGGTTGGCATCCGGGGTACGACGGCCATTCATCCAATCGAGTGCAACAATACCACTTTCAGAAATCGGAATTTTTGCAGCTTCTTCACTTAATCTGGCAATTATTTTATCTGAAGTCTCATCAAGTAACTTCTGTTTCGTTGCTTCATCAACCAATGCCGTTTCTGCCAGAACATTTTTCAACGGCCACTCCAGTACACGTTTAAACCACGCATAAATATCACCAAATGCCGACTGCCCGGCTTCCAGCCCCAGCATCCCGGGAACAATCGATCCGTCAACCTGACCACAGATTCCGGCCACCACATTATTTCCAACTTCTTCAGTCGGTGCAATCAACATATCACAGGTTGATGTTCCCATTACTTTCGACAGGTAATAAGGTTCTATTTCGGCCCCAACCGCACCCAGGTGTGCATCGAAAGCTCCAACTCCCACAACCACGTTGGTGGATAAGCCAAGCTTTTCTGCCCATTCTTTGGTAAGTGTACCCGCAGATACATCGCAGGTATAAGTTTCTTTGAATAATCGTTCGCGCAGTCCGGCCAGCAGCGGATCGAGTGCCACCAGAAACGCTTCCGACGGGAGTCCGCCAAATGCTTCGTGCCACATTGCTTTATGACCTGCGGCGCAGCGACTGCGTTTCAATGTTTTTGGATTTGTATTGCCCGTTATTACTGCCGGAATCCAGTCGCAATGTTCTACCCAGGAATAGGCAGCACGGTAAACACCGGCATCTTCGCGAATTACGTGTAATAATTTGGCCCAGAACCACTCAGAAGAATAGATTCCCCCCTCGTATTTGGTAAAATCAATTTCCCACTCTTTGGCCAGTTTGTTGATTTCTTCTGCCTCTTTTACAGCAGTATGGTCTTTCCAGAGTACAAACATCGCATTCGGATTTTCTTCAAAACCCGGTGTTAAGGAAAGAGGTATTCCTTTTTCATCAACCGCTACCGGAGTAGAGCCGGTCGTATCAACCGAAATACCAACAATATTCTCGGCAACTCCTTCGGGGGCCTGTTTCAGGGCTTCTACAATTGTATATTCCAATCCTTCCAGGTAATCTTTCGGGTGTTGGCGAAAGCGATTATCGTGTGCATTACAATATTCCTGTTTTTGCCAGCGTGGGTAATTAAACACTACACTTGCCACTTCTTCCCCGTTTTCAACATTTACGATTAACGATCTCACCGAGTCGGAACCATAATCCAATCCAATCGTATATTTTGCCATTTTAAGTTTACTTTGATGATGATTTTATTGATTTGTTTTGAAATAAATTACAAAAAACTTTAAACTCTGAACTCTGAACCCTAAACTCCTATTGCCCGTAATAGGCATTTTTCCCGTGTTTGCGCAGGAAATGCTTGTTGAGTAAGACCTGATCCATCGTGGTTTCCGGATTAAGTATCAAACTTCGAAAAGTCATTTTTGCCACTTCTTCCATAACTACTGCATTGTGAACCGCATTGCGCGCATCAGTTCCCCAGGAGAACGGTCCGTGATTGTTTACCAGTACCCCCGGGATAGCATCCGGATCAAGATCTTTGAAACGTTCCACAATTACTTTTCCGGTTTCCAGTTCGTATTCATTTTCTATCTCTTCTTTGGTCATTTTACGTGTACACGGAATTTCGCCGTAAAAATAGTCGGCATGAGTTGTTCCGATTGCCGGAATGCCTTTCCCGGCCTGTGCCCAGCTGGTGGCCCACTCGGAATGTGTATGCACAACACCGCCAATATTCGTAAACTGACGATAAAGAACCAGATGTGTTGGAGTATCGCTCGACGGTTTAAGATTTCCCTCCACCACCTGGCCGTACAAATTAACCACTACCATGTCTTTTGGCTTCATCTTTTCGTACGACACTCCACTTGGTTTTATTACCACAAGTCCTTTATCGCGATCAATTCCACTCACATTCCCCCAGGTAAAAACCACCAATCCGTGTTTTACAAGATCAAGATTTGCATGGAACACGTCTTCCTTTAATTTCTCAAGCATAATTAATCCTTTTATTTTCTGCCTGTCTTTCTTACAACCAAACGAAAGAAAATGTTTTCAACAAAATTTACCCGGGATATTCTCTGATTATGATCTGTTTATCCAATTTTCAGGATTCAATATCGTTCGGTTTAATCGTTGAATTGGTTGCAAGTCAACTTAAGCGTAAATATAACGCTTAAATATTAAGTTCGAAATAAAATCACTACTTACATCGAAGTATTTCAAGCATATAATTAATTGCAGGAAAATCGGGTAGATGGTCAGAGAGATAAATAAATTGTCTCTCTGATGCACCTCCCACACCACCCGGCATACGGATCCGTACCAAGGCGGTTCCTCAATCACACTCTTACCTGCTTATAATAAT
>JBKEDN010000261.1:0-23040 GCA_047975435.1 Draconibacterium sp.
TGTCCATGAAAACTAATTGTTTTAACTTTCCTTTGCATAAGTGTTCATCTTTTTGTTTTGCAAAAACTAATTTACAAAATTTGGATGCTTATGCACTTTTACAAACATACAGCCTCTCTGCTGTTCACCTCGAACTTTTAAGAATTTTGGAAGGGATGAAACTATCGATAAAAAGCAGTAAAAAAGTGATTGGCGGCGTAGCCCCCTACACCAGAGAGAACCTCAACTTTTTGAAAAGCCTGATTGAGGCAGGAAAACTCAAGGCTGTTATTGATAAAACTTTCCCCCTTGAGCAGATCAGGGAAGCACATGCTTATGTGGACACCGGTCATAAAAAGGGGCACGTGATCATTCGGGTTGAGCATGAAAATAACGGATAAAAAAGGAGAAATTTGCAGAATGTTAAATTTACACAAGCAAATGCACTTAACCTGGATTTCAGCAATGAAAGTTTTGATACCATTTTTATGGCCAACCTCATCCATTATCGTAAATTGAATACAAATTTTACAGAAAAAAAGATAGGCGATGGAAGACAAAAGCAGGTACGATAAAATCAGTTGGTGGATCAGAAACAATAAAGTTACCGCCTCATTAATTTTATCGGGGTAGTTATTATAGCGCTTTCTACCTTTACCGACGCTGCCCGAAATTTGCTGGATTTATTTGATCAGGAAAAACGCCCCGGGATAAATGGAGTTTGGTCGGCAGAAGTGAAATACGATTGGGCAAATGCAACCTACACCGAATTGTTTGTTTTTGAGGGCGAAGGGGAAGAATTGCATGGTACTGCCACTTTTCTGAAACGAAAACACCTTATTACGAAAGGTTCACTCAAAAACGGAAGACTGGAGTTTACCACAAAACAAAAGAAATCTCCAGCAGTTGGGATAACGGCGAGTCAAAAGAAAGCATCCATCGCTATTCGGGTAAAATCGTAAATAATGAGATTCAGTTTATCATGCAAACCGAAGGCGGCTTTTCTTTACATACTCCGATTGAATTTACAGCCAGAAAAGAAATACAAACCAAATAAAAAACGTATTATGATTCAGACTTTTCTAAGTCAGACTCTCAATCACATTTTTCAGCTTTTGCTGCACCTCTCCGGCAATTTCGCCCAGGCTTTCATTTCCTACGCTTATCATCGAAGCAACCGGATCAACGGCCGATACTTCTATCTCGCCCAAACCGTTTTCCTGCACCACCACATTACAGGGCAAAAACACCCCAATTTTATCTTCGCTTTGGATGGCTTTGTAAGCAAAGTGCGGATTGCACGCTCCCAAAATCCTGTATTTCTGAATATCGGCGCCAATACGGTTTTTCAGTGTCTGCTGAACATCAATTTCGGTTAATATTCCAAATCCTTCCTTTTTAAGCTCTTCAGTAACCAGATCGATTACTGCATCAAATTCTTTTCCTTTTAAAACAACGTTGAAAGAATAACTCATGATTTTTTCTTTTTTATTGTAAGTTATAACAAGTACTCACTATTAACAAGAATCCCGTACATTGGTTTTTGTCTCTTCTTTTTAAGTATTGCGATGCAGCCATAAACCAAAAACCCTCCAAACTAAAAAGGATGGAAGGTTTTTTATCATTGTAATGAATGAATATTAAACCACATGCACCTCTTCCACAATTTCACGGCCTTTTTGCATAGCTTCCAGGTTAAGTGGAATAAGTTTATGGTACCGCTCCGGAAGCGATTTAGCCAGGCCTTTTTCAACATTACCGGGCGCAAGTATAGGGCGCACTTTCAGGTAACTACCAAAAACAATCATGTTGAAAACCTTTGGATTTCCCATTTCAACAGATGCTTTGGTAGCCTCCACTTTAAAAATATTAATATCGGTACGACTTGGCGGATGCACAATACCATTCGGATCGTAAAGCAAAATACCACCGGGCTTTACCGCCTGCTCAAATTTATCCATACTTTGCTGATTCAGGATAATGGCAGTGTCGTACTCTTGCAGTACCGGAGAACTAATCCGTGTATCGCTAACAATCACTGTTACATTTGCTGTTCCACCCCGCATTTCGGGGCCATACGAAGGAAACCAGGTTACTTCTTTGTCTTCCATAATTCCTGAATAGGCAAGAATTTTCCCCATCGAAAGTACCCCTTGTCCGCCAAAACCGGCGATTATCATTTCTTCTGTCATTGCTTCAAAATTTAATTTTCGGAATGTTCACCTTTCACACTGTCTTTCAGATCGCCCAAAGGAAAGTATGGGATCATGTTTTCATCCATCCATTTATTGGCATCCACCGGAGTCATTTTCCATCCTGAATTACAAGTAGATACGACCTCCACAAACGAAGTTCCTTTTTTATCCAGTACATTCTGAATCGCTTTTTTTACCGATCGTTTGCACTTTCGTACAGCACCTGCCGTATGTACGGATTGGCGTGTAACATAAGATGTTCCGGGTAATTGGGCAATCAGGTTTGTAATCTTCATAGGATACCCGTTCAAATCAACGTTTCTTCCGTTTGGGGTAGTTGATGTAACCATTCCTTCCAGGGTTGTTGGGGCCATCTGCCCGCCGGTCATTCCGTAAATACCGTTGTTAATAAAAATAACCAGGATGTTTTCTCCACGGTTGCAGGCGTGCATAATTTCGGCAGCTCCTATGGAAGCCAAATCACCGTCGCCCTGGTAAGTAAATACAAAAGCATCCGGGTTAACCCGTGAAATACCGCTTGCCACTGCCGGTGCACGACCGTGAGCGGCTTCCTGCCAGTCGATATCGATGTAATTGTAGGCAAAAACGGCACATCCTACCGGTGCTACACCGATACTTTTATCCTGAAGTCCCATTTCGTCAATAAGCTCAGCCAATATTTTATGTACCACCCCGTGAGAACATCCTGGGCAGTAGTGCATTGGCGTATCAGTCAACAGTTTTGTTTTTTGATAAACCAGGTTTTCGGGTTTTATAATGTCCTGAATATCCATAGTACCTTTTGTTTTAATAACTTCTTTTAACTCCATAACTTAACTCCCATGAAAATTTATCTTCCAATGCTGCCACCACTTCAGTTGGAGTTGGAATAATACCTCCCATCCGGCCAAAATAATCAACACGAGCATTGCTCCCGGCATCATAAACTGCCAGTTTTATATCTTCTACCATTTGGCCGGCACTCATTTCTATCGAAAGAAAACCGGTTGCTTTGCGGGCCAGTTCCTTGATTATCTTTTTTGGGAAAGGAAACAAAGTGATTGGCCTTAACAAACCTACTTTCAATCCTTTTGCCCGGGCTACTTCCACTGCTTTCTGACAAACACGCGAGGCTGTCCCGAAAGCTACCAGGATAAATTCAGCATCGTCGCATTGAATAGCCTCATAGCGCACATCTTCCTCTTCCATCTTCCGGTATTTCGCCTGAAGATTGATATTTCTGATTTCCATATCATGCGAAGCCATTTCAAGCGAAGTAATCACATTCTTTTTTCGCGAAGCCGGTTTTCCAGTTGTGGCCCATGCCTCGTTTTTCGCTGTTACTTCATCTTTTGTCCAGCGCGGTTTGTAATCTGCCAGCTCTACTTTTTCCATCATTTGTCCAATGGCGCCATCGGCTAAAATCATGGCCGGGTTACGGTATTTAAATGCCAGTTCAAAGCCCAGGTCAACAAAATCGTTCATTTCCTGTACCGAAGAAGGTGCCAGAACGATTAATTTATAATCGCCATGTCCACCGCCCTTTACTGCCTGAAAATAATCGGCCTGCGAAGGTTGTATTGTTCCCAGCCCCGGGCCGCCACGTTGAACGTTTACAATAACACAAGGCAACTCGGCCCCGGCAATGTACGAGATTCCTTCGGCCATCAGGCTAATTCCCGGACTGGAAGACGAAGTCATTATTTTTTTACCTGTTGCAGCTGCGCCATATACCATATTTATAGATGCTACTTCACTTTCGGCCTGTAAAACCACCATGCCGGTTTCCTTCCAGGGTTCGCGGGCCATTAAAGTTTCCATCACCTCCGACTGCGGTGTAATGGGATAGCCAAAATAACCGTCGCATCCGCAGCGGATGGCAGCCTCGGCCAGTACCTCATTACCTTTCATTAATTTTATTTCTCCCATTTTTCGATTCTTGATTTTTGATGCTGAATTCCGGAGGCTCAAAACAATTCAATCCCTCCATCCATCATTCCTTTAATCCATAATTTCTAGCTCGCTTTCGCCCGATATACGGTTATACAGGTATCGGGGCAAACTACACTGCAATTTGTACACCCGGTACAGGCTTCCGGATTTTCCATATACGAATAATGATACCCCTTACTGTTAACTTCCAGATGAAGCGCCAATACATCCTGCGGACACGACTCCACACAAACACTACAACCTTTGCATGCTTCATTATCGACGACAACTGCTCCAAATACTTTTGCCATATCTTAATTTTTCTAACAAATTTAATGATCTAATCTGTTCAAATAACCCATAAAAATCAGGTATTTACATGAATAAAAATACCGGTTCTAATTCTTAATACAATTGGAAAATTTGCTTTCAGATTTTAGTTTTGTCACAACTTTTCTTTTTGAGTTCTCACTTCACTGAACAAAACTATTTTATACAACATGAAAATTGTGCAACTATTGTTGCTTTTCGGAAGCGTAGTAGATTAGATTATGGAAGATTTGGGAAGAGGGAGATGAAGGCGAACTTGATACTCAATACTCGATACTTGATACTCGATACTCGATACTCGTAGCTTGAAGCTTGTAGCTCGCAGCTCGTACCTCACAACTTATAAAGTATCCGTGTTAAAATGTTTCGGTGAATCCCCAAATAGGATGCAACATGCTGGCGTTGTACTTTCTGTGCCAATTCAGGATAATCGCCAAAAAATTTGCGGATCCGCTGCTCGGCATTCAGCGACTGAAACGAGTGAATCCGGTCCATTGCCTGAATGTAGCTCTCTTCTGCCAAAATACGCACAGTCCGTTCAAATTTATGGTTGGTATCCAGCAGTTCTTTAAATTGTTCTTTTTCAATAAAAATCAGCCTCGAATCTTCGTAGGCACGGATGCATTCGGTAGAATCTTTCCCGAGTACAAACCCCCGGTGATTGCTTACTATAAAATTATTGGGTGGAAAAAAGAAACGCGAAACCCACTCGGTGCCACTATCGGAAAGATAAGTTGCATAAAGAAGCCCGTCAATCAGGATTCCGATTTTATGGTTTTTCTCACCGTAATCAATAAATAATTCGCCTTTTGGAAGTAGAACCGGTTCGCTGTTTAAATTAAAAACTTCCAGTAATTCAAGAGTGTGTTCATATCGGGTAATTATTTTGTTTTTATCCATCTGTTGTATTTATCTACGGTTGATATAAGAATAGTATGGTTGCATGACAGTTTTCTATCAAATGGTAGTGTTTCAATTGCCAATTCTGATTGAGGGGAAGGTAACGTTTCAGGAAAATTTGTAACTGCCTTTCCCGATCGGTTATAGAAATCTAAATCTATTTGATGCGCAAGAACACTTCTTGACCAATTATTTTCAAGCGTTTTATTGATGTAGAAAATGGCTTCGTTGATATTTTCGGATTTAGTGATAATCAACACATTATGCCCCCATGGAATTTGTCCAACAAGTTGTTGGACTTTTTCAATGTTAAGTCCTGAATTTGCATAAAACTCATACCATTTCCTCAGGGAAAACAGATTAGAACGGGAAAAACCCTGTTGAGTTGGAAAATGTGCCCTCAAATCATTCGATACATTCTCAACAACTGATGAACCCCAATTACCAATACTAATTTTTTCTGAAATGGATTTACCAATTCGCCAATACAAATCTAAAAGTGCTTGATTTACAGAAATTGCAGCTTTAATCTGAGACTTTTGAATCTCCGATTTCAATTCTTCAATCCACTGTTTATATTCCTTTGTATTCTGAATTATTTCCATTTGTCAATATTTTTATCAAAGGTAACTTTACAAGTTAAATTCTTGTTATACAGTGTATTTTTACAGAATTGACTACAACTGGTTGATTGAGCTCATGTTCTTTTTTGTTATACAAAAATGTACAAAAAATCAAAGGATCTTCAGTATTAGAAGGCCGGCTGGCATTACGCGCAATTACGTATTAGCTTTTTCCGGTAAAATTCTCGTTAAACAGTTTCAGCCTTTTGTCTAAATCCCCGAACTGGCTGCGTTGCACAAACGATACACAAGCCCTGATCCCTTCTTCGCAGCTGCCGGTGTTATCGAGTGCAATTGCACTAATTCCGTAATACAGGAGATTTGCCACCAGCTCGTTTCCTGTCATTCCCGGATAGCTGATGGTAAAATAAAAGCCATCGGCAATCGGAACGCCCAAATCGGTTTTATAAACAACATCAAACCCGTTTTTCAGGAAAAGCGCCTTCATTTCGTGTGCCCTTTCGCCGTATTCTTTTGTGCTTTCCACAAAATTAAGGGTTCCTTCGTTTACTGCCTTTAACATGGCCGACAATGCCCATTGCGCAGAATGGCTGGTTCCGGACGAAAGCGAATACAACAAACGTAAAGTTACAATGGCTCCAAACGAAGTGCCTTTAAAACGCTCCTGAAGATCGGGATAATCACGATCAAACAATTTATCGGAAATAGCCATGATACCGATTCGCTGGCCGGCGTACGAAAAGATTTTCGAGCTCGAAATAAACAATATATAATGATCCGTATAATTGGCAACACTTGGCTGATAAGGCGGAACTCCCGGTTTTGATAAATCCTGACGGAAATCCATGCCAAAATAAGCCAGGTCCTCCATTACAATTACATCGTATTTGGTAGCCAGCTCGCCGATCATTTTTAGTTCATCATCGGTAAAACAAATCCAGGCCGGGTTATTGGGGCTCGAATAAATGATTGAATTTATGTTGCCTTTCGACAGAACGGACTCCAGTTTTTCACGAAGTTTTTCTCCCCTGAAATTATAAACATCAAAGGATTCGTATTTTAATCCGAGCACCATCATCTGCTGTTTCTGCACCGGAAATCCCGGATCAATAAACAAGGCAGTATCTTTTTTCCTGTCAACATTGGCAGCAGCTAAAAAAGCTACAAAAGTTCCCTGCATCGAACCGGTGGTTGGAATACATCCTGCCGGCTCCAAAGCAACATTCAGAAAATTCCTTATAAATTTCGAAGCTTCCTGCTTCAGGGGTTTTATACCATCCACCATCGGGTAAATGGCAGCCACCCCCCTGTCTAGTGCTTCTTTTTCGGCATCAACCCCAACCTGCGTTGGCGGCAATCCGGGAACACCCATTTCCATCCGGATGTATTTAAAATCGGTAGCTTCTTCCACCATGTTTACCAGCGCTACCACCTCACGGATGGATGCTTTACCAACATCCGGGATACGAAGTTGCTTTATTTTTTCATCGACAAGCGCCTTGTCTAATGGAGAATTGTTCATACCAACTCGGTTTAGAGTTTAAAGTTCAATGTTTAAAGTTGAAAGGAGGATACTTGATGACTGACATAAATTAAAGCATTCAGACATAAATTCTTACACCTTTAATAACTTCAATCCTTACAATCTTTTCCCATCAGTTCTTCCTAGAACCCAAAATCTTCGCGGATTAGTTCAACCCAGCCGGCAACACGTTCGTCGGTTAGTTCGGGTTCGAAATCCTCATCAAGCGGAAGGCCGATAAATTTACCATCCACCACTGCATCCGATTCATCAAACTCGTAACCTTCAGTAGAAACCTGTCCTACCAAAACAGCGCCGTTAGCCATCAGTTCTTTTCCAAGTAAACCGATGTGATCCACAAATCCGTGTGCGTAGGTAACATGGTCGCCCAAGCCAAATACTGCCACTTTTTTACTGCTGTAGTCCACTTTACTTATTTCGGGCAGAAAATTCCCCCAATCGTTACTTGAAAAACTGGAATCCCAGGTATCTTTTCCAACGGTTGAAAGGCCAAAAATGATTTTATCGTATTTTTCAATATCAGCGGCCGACGCATTTTTTACTGCGATCATTTCCACTTTATTGTCGCCAATGGCTTCTTTTATTTTATCAGCAACACGGTTAACAGCTCCGCCAACCGGACCATAAAAAACAGCTATTTTGCTCATATTCTTATATTTTAGTTCTTATTGGTTCTGGATTTCACCTCTTTTGTACTCTCCCAGTATTGAAAGACTGGAAGCGTGTTTTAATACGTGATGAATAGCGCGGTCGTAATTGGCACCTTCATCCCATTCAATATCTACATGAAACGTGTATTCGTTCGGTTTTCCAATAATTGGCACCGATTGTATTTTTGTAAGGTTGATACGGTTTTCGGCAAAAATATTCAGCACTTTGGCCAGCGAACCATAGAAATGACCCACCTCAAAGCAAACCGAAGCCTTATTGTTTCCTTCAGTCGGATTACCGTGTTTCGACAATACCAGAAAGCGTGTGTAGTTTTTCTTGTTGGTTTCAATGCCCGAATCGAGCACTGTTAAACCATACAATTCGGCTGAGCGCATATTGGCAATAGAAGCAGCATTGGTTAATTTCTCTTTGGCAACAAGCTGCGAAGAAGCGGCTGTATCAAGATTCTCGTGCAACCGGGCGTCGGGATAATTATGTTCGATGTACTCCATGCACTGCCGCAAAGCAATAGGATGCGAATGAATATGTTTGATATCTTCCGGGTTTACCCCCTCATTTACCAGCAGGTTCATTTGAATATGAATGTAAATCTCCCCGATAATACGAAGGTGAAAATCCCTGATCAACTGGTAATTATTCAGCAGGCTTCCGGCAATGGAATTTTCGATGGCCATAACCGCAAAATCTACTTTATCGGCATCAATCATTTCACAAACAGTAGTGAACGTTTTACATTCCACCACTTCCACATCTTCTTCGAAATATTTTCTGGCTGCATCTTCGTGAAAAGATCCTGCAATACCCTGAATAGCGATCCGCTTCATGCAATAATTTTTAATGAACCCAAAGATACAAATTATGGGTAAAGATTTCAGGGATGCGTTATTTTCAGGGAGAAATTAACGCAACACTTCAGATTGAATTTCAAAACCACCTGATTTCCAACTACGGGCTATGCAGAATATTCGGCCAGAATAGCCTGGCATTTTTGCATATTGGTTGGCCGGATCACAATGGTTGCCTGTTCGTCGTTCATCGAAAAAGCATACATGTATTCGATGAAAGCACCTTTTGAATTCAGTAATTCCAGTAATTCTGCCAAACCGCCGGGCTTGTTTGAACTGTTTGCCAGTAAAACATCGGTTGTTTGAACCGAAAAATCACTGGCTTTCAAAACAGTGCAAGCTTTATCCGGATCAGAAACCACCAGCCTCAAAATGCCAAAATCAGAAGTATCTGCAATGGTAAAAGCGGAGATATTTATTCCGGCATCGCCCAGAATTCGGGTAACTTCACTGAGTCTTCCTGATTTATTTTCAAGAAATACGGAAACTTGTTTTATGATCATGTTTGTCAGATTTTGCGGTTATCAATTACTCGTTTGGCCTTTCCGGCGGTACGCTCAATGGTTTTGGGCTCTACCAGTTTCACCTCCACCGAAATACCCAGTGTGCTTTGAATGTTGTGTGTTATTTTTTTCCTGAGCGCTTCCAGTTGCCTCACTTCATCCGAGAAAAACTGTTCCTGTACTTCCACCATCAGTTTTAGTACATCCAGTGTGCCCACGCGGTCAACAATCAACAAATAATGCGGTTCGGTTTCGCTCATGCCCAGCAATACGCTTTCTACCTGCGACGGGAACACATTTACCCCGCGAATAATCAACATATCGTCGCTGCGGCCCATACATTTTTCCATACGCACCAATGTGCGTCCGCACTTACATTTGTCGTAAATCAAACGGGTTAAATCACGGGTACGGTAGCGCAAAATCGGGATACCTTCTTTTGTAATTGTACTAAAAACAAGCTCTCCGATCTCGCCCGGAGCAACCGGCTCAAGCGTTTCCGGGTTAATAATTTCAGGGATAAAATGGTCTTCATTCACGTGCATTCCGCACTGATGTTCACACTCGCACGAAACACCGGGTCCGACTACTTCACTAAGCCCGTAAATATCGATCGCTTTTATTTTCAGTTTGGTTTCAATCTCTTTGCGCATATTCTCGCTCCAGGGTTCGGCGCCAAAAATCCCGACTCGCAGCTTCAAAGATTCCGGCTCTACGCCCATTTCCTTCATCACTTCGGCCAGATAAAGTGCATACGAAGGCGTACAGGCGATAACGGTACTTCCAAAGTCCTGCATCAACTGAATTTGTTTTTGTGTGTTCCCGCCTGAAATCGGAATTACGGTTGCTCCCAAATTTTCGGTGCCGTAATGCAAACCCAGTCCGCCGGTAAACAATCCGTAACCATAAGCCACCTGTACAATGTCTTTTTGGTGTACCCCGGCCATTCCGAGCGAGCGTGTTACCACCTCGGCCCACATCTGCAAATCATTGCGCGTATATCCTACTACGGTTGGTTTTCCGGTTGTCCCTGAGCTGGCATGTAAGCGTACAATCTCGCTCATGGGTACGGTAAACATCCCAAAGGGGTAGTTGTCGCGCAAATCGGATTTGATGGTAAATGGAAGTTTTGTAATGTCTTCCACACTTTTGATATCGCCGGGAACCAATCCCTTTTTCTGCATTTTAGTTCGATAACTCGGGATATTATGATAAACCCGTTGCACAGTGCGAATAAGTCTTTCTGATTGAATGGCTGCCATCTCATCACGGGAAGCACATTCAATAGTTTTATTCCAGATCATTTAAAATATTTTGTTTTCGGTTTAAAGTTCTTTTTGATTTTAATAGTGTGGCCAATTACTTTCCGTAAACCACTTTATCTTCCAGTATTTTTATTTTGTTGATTTCCAGCCTTCGTATTGCCTCCAAAACGTCGTGAACTTCGAGTAAAAGAATAGCCATATTATTTTCTGCAATTAAACGTGTATATGCATTTTCGATATGAATGCCCGCACGTGCAATTTTTACAAGCAACTCGTCCAAACCGCCTGCTTCGTCTTTCATTTCCAATGCAATCAGCTCCTGCATCGACACAGAGTGCCCGCTTTCAGAAAGCAGTTTATACGCTTTTTCGGGTTGATCGACTAAAAGGTTCAACACACCCCAGCCATGCATCAGGCTGCTTAATGTTAACGACCGGATATTAATGGAGGCTCCTTTTAACAGGCCGGTGACTTTCTCAAAATGATTGATCTTATTTTCGAGAAAAACAGAAATCTCAAATGCCATAGTTCACAGTTTTTACAGGTTAAAAATTATATGCTACCGAAACCAAGCTCCGAAAATTCGACACATTGTCGGTGTTAATTACTTTGGCTTTGTCGGCTTTGTTATTTTCACCGTAGGCAACGGTTGTCAGGCTAATTTCTACTCCAAACATAAAGTTTTTATAGTTGTAAATCAATTGTGGCGATAATTTATACATATTCTTAGTATCGGTGGCAAAACCATAAATCGTTCCCTCCACATTTTTAGTAGTTCCGTAGTTTGTGAGCATACCGGCGTAAAAACCAAATTTCCATTCTTTTCCGTAGGTGAAATTTATCCAGTTGTAAAGGTGGTTAAAGGGCGTGTAGGTTTCTTTCCCTGTATTTTCATCAATGCTGGCTACCGCGTAACCACTTGGCAATAAATTCTCACATACATTTTGTCCGAACATCGATTTTGCTTTCAACTCCAATTTTCCCCTTGTGAATTTTAAATAGGCAATCAAAGCAATGGTTGAAAGTTTTTCGGTGGTTTTATAAATTCCGGATGTTCCGATGGTTGAAGTCCGGGGCTGAATTGTTTTCCAGTCGGCACCGGCGCCGGCCACCCAGTACTGGTCGAAATACTGAAATTGTGCGTGTAGGTTGGGCCAAACGGCATCACGCTGATAATGATAACTTTTCCCATCGAGGCCGGTATTTGCGTAATCGAATTGGTAAACCGCAGCCAAAATCATATTCAGATTTTTATTCAACTGATGGGTAAACCGTAATTGCGGACTTCGGTTAAAGACCTGAAAAGGCAAACCGGTGTTTTCATTTAGTGTTGACGGGTAAACTTTTTCGATAAACAATGGATGCCAGGTACGCCCAAACAACAATTTGGATTCGGGCCATTCAAATTGCGTATAAGCATGTCGCAATCGAAGCGCTGGAATATTTGCCCCACCTGTAAAATCGAACTCAATGTAAGCGCTTACTTGTACCTTTCCCATTTCCAAACCAGAAAACCGGGAGCCTATCCTCGAAAATGTATTAAGAAACTGGGCGGCACCTACAGCTTCAAGGTCATTGCCGGAGGCATCGTAAACCGGTTTTGTTGGAAAGAAATCGAGTAAATGATCGCAGGCATCTACATTTCGGTGTGTATCGTAAATAAAATCGTTACGCACAAAACCGCCAATGTCGAGCTTAAGTCCTTTCGAAGTACGAAAATCTTGCGAACCGGCCGGGAGAGCAAACAATAGAAGTAAGAATATGAATAACTGTTTCATAGTGCAGGTTGATTATTGGTTTTTTAAAACGAATTGCTACAAATAGCCAATTAACTATCTAATTTACAATATATAAGCCAAAACAAAAACCAATAAAACAAGCTTTACAACACAGTATGTCTATTTTTTGAAATATTCTATTATCAATTACTTAACCAGCTTAAGATCAACAATACAGAACCTGATTCTATAAACGGGAACAAGGGCTAAAGAAATTTTCGCTTTCGACTCTTTTTTTCTTGTGCAGATCACCCCGGGCTTTAGCCCAAATCGAAATTTGAATGATTTTGAATCAGCGTTTCATCTTAAAATTCATGTTCGTTTCATCTGTATAAATTTTAATTTTCGGATAATTTAAAAATTCAAATTTGACAGATGGAACCGTTCCATCCGTCGCTCTCTCATAAAATTTATTCATTCTTGTTTTTGTAATTTTTAAATGAAAAATTTCATGTTCGTTTCATGCCATTAGATGGACGAAAGGGTTAAGCGAAAATGAATGCCCTGCAATTCTTCTATTTGTTTGCCAGTGCAAATTCACGACCCGCCCTAAATGCTTTCCGGTTTAATTCAACCACTTCATCACCCTTGCGTTTAAAGATGTTTTCTATACCGGCTTCTATTTTTTCTGGTTCAATGTCGATAAACGGTGCCGCTGCCCCGAGCATTACCATATTCGAGGCTCTTTTATTGCCAATTTCTGAGGCAATCCGATCGGCATTGATGGCCACAAAACGCGGTTGTTTTCTGATTTCCTCCATCAGCTTTTCAACATCCGGATAATTTGGGACATTGATAAAAGGAGTGGTGCTGGTTACCATGTATCCGTTTGGTGAAAGAAAAGGTAAATAACGCAACGCTTCCATTGGTTCTACCGAAAGAATAATATCGGCAGTACCTTTTGGGATCAGATCGGCAGCAATTTCTTTGTCTGAAATGCGCAGGTGTGAAACCACGGCTCCGCCACGCTGACTCATTCCGTGCGTTTCAGCCTGTTTCAGAAAAAGTCCTTCACGTAACACAGCTTCTCCTAAAATAGAGGCAATCGATAAAATTCCTTGTCCGCCTACTCCGGCCAAAATTATATCTGTCTTCATAATAACTACAGTTTTGGATTTTGTTTGATTTTTCGCTCGGCCCGAAGTCTTCTTGCGGCTGCCTGAATACATTCGCGTCTGAAAATAATTACCGACACACCTTCATAAGCTAGTTCTTCTTCAAAAGTACTCACCATCAGTTCGTGGTATTTTTTCATCGGGACCAACATACGAATGTGCTGAGGATCAACACCAATGCCTTCGCAAATACTTTCGATCTTTCCACGCGCCGAAGATTCCTGTCCGCCGGTCATTGAAACCGATTCATTGTCGGAAATTACCACAACAATATTCGATTTATCGTTCACTGCATCAAGCAAACCGGTAATTCCGGAATGTGTAAACGTAGAATCGCCGATTACAGCAAGCGAAGGAATTAACCCGGCATCGGCAGCTCCTTTGGCCATGGTAATAGAGGCCCCCATATCCACACACGAATAAATACTTTCGTAAGGTGGCAAGGCCCCAAGCGTATAACAACCAATATCAGAAAAAACCCTCCCTTTTGAATATTTATCAACTGCTTCGTTTAAGGCTTTATACATATCCTGGTGCCCGCATCCCTGGCAAAGTGCCGGAGGCCGGTTAACAACCAATTCAGGAACTTCTGCTCCTTCAACAGTTTCTATTCCCAGGGCTTTTGCCACCAAATCGGCATTCAGTTCACCGGCGCGGGGCAAGTTCCCGGTTAATCTTCCGCTTACCTTTATTCTTTTCGAAAAGATACCTTTTACCTGTTCTTCTACTACCGGATAGCCTTCTTCGAGCACAAGCACTTCCTCGCAATGTCTTTGCATTTCGAGAATCAAAGCACTCGAAAGCGGATATTGTGCCAATTTCAATACGGTATAGGGGCAATTCTCATGTTGAAAATTCTCTTTCAGATAATTGTAAGCAATGCCGCACGCAATTATTCCCAGACTTTTGTCTGTACCGATTATGAGTTGATTGTATTTTGAATCTGTAGCCGATTTCTCAAAATCAGCCTGCTTGCTTAGCAAACTTTGATAACGCTTACGGGCACTGGCCGGAAGTAAGATAAATTGACTTGGATTGGTAGGAAGAAGCAGTTGATTTTGTGGTTGTTCTTCACTTCGGTAAACACCCGCACGCGAATGTGCCAAACGGGTTGTTATACGAACCATTACGGGCACCCCGAGTTTCTCCGACAGTTCGAAACCGGAGTAAACCATATCGTATGCTTCCTGCTGGTTTGATGGTTCAAGAACCGGTATCATCGCAAATTTCCCGAAGAAACGGGAATCCTGCTCATTCTGAGAAGAGTGCATCGACGGGTCGTCGGCAACCGTAACAATCAAGCCGCCGTTAATTCCGGTAATAGCAGAGTTCATAAATGCATCGGCGGCAACGTTCAGCCCCACATGTTTCATGCAAACCATCGATCGTTTTCCGGCATACGACATCCCAAGTGCGGCTTCGTAAGCCGTTTTTTCGTTGGTTGACCATTTGCTGCGAATCCCTTTTTCTGTTGCTGCTTTATTATCCTGAATAAATTCGGTGATTTCGGTGGAAGGAGTTCCCGGATAAGCATAAACGCCGGAAATACCCCCGTCGATAGCTGCCTGCCCGATGGCTTCAACTCCTAAATATAGGTTCTGTTTCATTTTGGTTTTTTGATAAATAGACAAACAAAAATAAAAAAGCCACGGCGTTAAATAGCTTATAATTGTCAGTTAAACCTCAATTTCAGATTAAATAGAATCATTAAAAGCAACGATTCTTTATCCACACGGAAAAACCAAATACAAAAAGACAAGATTGTAACATATGTTACAAAATTTTGTAAATTACAGAATGATCTTTAACATCGAAAAAATACCTAAATATTAACCATGATCAAAAGACTTCTGCCACCCGAAAAATGGAGAATGCCGGTGTTGATCGTCATTAGCATTTTTACAGGTTTAGCCGCTTTTATTTTCTATGTTTCCAAAGCACATTCGTACTTATCCGATAATCCGGCAACCTGCACCAACTGTCATATTATGGCACCTCAGTATGCTACATGGAGCCACAGCTCGCACCGCGAAGTAGCACACTGCAACGACTGCCACGTACCGCACAACAATTTTGTTAACAAATACTATTTCAAAGCCAAAGACGGTTTGCGGCATGCTACCATGTTTACTCTTCGGCTTGAACCGCAGGTAATTAAGATTCATGAAGCAGGTAGAAATGTGGTTCAGAATAATTGCATCCGATGCCATAGCAAACAGGTTACCGATCCCAAACTGGTTTCGTCGGTTGCAGGGCATGTTGCACACACCCAAAACCGAATTTGCTGGGAGTGCCACCGCGAAGTTCCGCATGGCAGGGTAAACAGTATCTCTAGCGTACCCAATGCGCGGGTTCCGCTACCCGAAAGCCCCGTTCCCGATTGGATTAAAGATTATATTAAAAACAACTAAATACCATTTTTATGACAACGAATTCCAAATCATCAAAGCGAACCCTTTTTTACTGGGGACTTTTTATCGCAACCGTTGTGGTCGTTTTTCTACTCGGGCTTCTGGCTTCATCTATTATTGAACGACGTGCCGAAGCTGCTTATGTAAACGTACCCAAAGCAGAGATTGGCCAGTTTGAACCCCGAAACGAAGTATGGGGACAAAACTACCCACGCGAATTTCAATCGTATTACGGAACTGCCGATACAACATTCCGCAGCAAGTACAACGGAAATACAATGATCGATATGTTGGAGGTGGATCCAAGATTAGTCGTTCTTTGGGCCGGTTATGGTTTTTCGAAAGATTATAACCAGGGGCGCGGACATTATTACGCCGTTACCGATGTACAAAACACCTTACGCACCGGCGCACCGAAAACCCCAAAAGAAGGGCCTATGCCATCCACCTGTATGACTTGTAAAAGCCCCGATGTACCTCGTTTGATGAACCAAAAGGGAGTGGCAGCTTTTTATACCGGAACCTGGGCAGAACTGGGCCCCGAGATTGTTAACCCGATTGGCTGCGCCGACTGCCACGACAATGAAACCATGAACCTGACCATTACCCGTCCGGCATTGGTGGAGGCCTTTGAAAGGATCGGGAAAGACATAAAAAAAGTGAGCCACCAGGAAATGAGAAGCCTTGTTTGTGCCCAATGCCATGTTGAATATTATTTCGACAAAAAGAAAGTAGATGGTGCGCAGTACCTCACTTTCCCCTGGGATAACGGTTTTTCTGCCGAAGCCATGGAAGAATATTATGATAACATTGAATTCAGCGACTGGACTCATTCAATAAGCAAAGCGCCCATGTTAAAAGCACAGCATCCGGGGTACGAAACCTACATGACCGGGATTCATGCTCAACGCGGTGTTTCGTGCGCCGACTGCCACATGCCTTACAAAAGTGAAGGCGGACAAAAATTTACCGATCATAAAATGCAATCGCCGTTAAACAACATTGCCAATTCGTGCCAGGTTTGCCACCGCGAAGAAGCCGGTACCTTAATGGCAAATGTTTACGAGCGCCAGGATAAAATTATTGAAAACCGCGATAAGCTGGAAGAGCTGCTCGTAAGGGCTCATGTAGAAGCAAAAAAAGCCTGGGATTTGGGAGCTACCGATGCCAACATGAAAGACATATTGATGGGAATCAGGCATGCACAATGGCGCTGGGATTACGCAGCAGCCAGTCATGGTGCCTCTTTCCATTCTCCGGTGGAACTGGGCCGTGTTATTTCTACCGGAATCACCATTGCACAGGAAACCCGTATAAAACTCGCCCGGTTACTGGCTAGTCTGGGTTACAACCAGGAAGTACCTTATCCGGATATTGAAACCAAAGCCAAAGCACAAAAATTTGTTGGTCTGGATATGGATAAACTTAATTCTGAGAAAAAAGAATTTTTGCAAACAGTAGTTCCCGAATGGAAAGAACAGGCTGCGGAGCGCGAAAAAACATATGATTTACAACCGTAACCTAAAAACTAATGTCTTAAGTAACTTATTATGAAGATGTTGAAATTAATTGTTGTGTTGATTCTAGGGCTTGTATTTGCACAAAAATCAATGGCACAGTTTACGTTAAGCGGCGAGTTCAGGCCCAGGACCGAATTAAGCCACGGTTATAAAACATTGGCTGCGGAAGACCAAGATGCATCAACAATAACCACACAGCGTACCCGGTTGAATTTCGGGTTTAAAAACGAATTCATCAACACCGGACTGGTTTTTCAGGATGTCAGGCAATGGGGAAACCAGCCGCAATTGGTGAATAACGAAGACTATGCAACTTCAATACACGAAGCATGGGCCGAAATTCTTTTTACTCCGGAGTTTTCACTGAAAGCCGGAAGGCAGGAGCTGGTTTACGACGACCAACGAATTTTTGGAAATGTTGGATGGGCGCAGCAGGCACGATCACACGATGTAGCTTTGTTTAAACTGAAAAAAGATTTTGATCTTCATTTTGGGATTGTCCATCACGAAAACAATGATTTAACGGATAATTTATACAACGGCCCGGATGCCTACAAGGATTTGCAATTTGTTTGGTTTCACCAAAACTGGGATGCGACCCAACTTAGCTTGTTATTCCTGAATAACGGTGTTCCCGTAATGGAAAATGCAGATCAGAAAACAAAATACAGTCAAACCGTTGGCGGAAGAATTACCACTGTTGCAAAACCTGTAAAACTGGCTGCAAACTTGTATTATCAAGGTGGGAAACATGTTTCGGGCTATAACATCAGCGCACTTAACCTGCTACTGGAAGCCTCACTGGAACGCTTTACTCTTGGGTTCGAGCACCTTTCTGGAACATCGTTCGACGATTCGAAATACAAATCTTTTACCCCGTTGTACGGAACCAACCATAAGTTCAACGGTTTTATGGACTATTTTTATGTAAGTAACCACATCGGCAGTGTGGGGCTGAACGATGTATATCTGAAATTCGATTACAGCAACGAAAAATGGGGGTTCAATGCCCACCTTCATTATTTTGGTGCCGCTGCCGATCTGTATGAGGATTTTGACCGTTACCTGGGAACCGAACTTGATTTAACCGGAACGTGGAAAGTAAATCCAATGACAAAAATATCGCTCGGTTTATCGTCGCTTTTTGCAGGCGATAGCATGCAAGTGCTTAAAGGAGGCGACAACTCAGCTTTTCAATGCTGGGGTTACCTGATGCTTTCAGTAACACCGGGGTTTATTAACTAACTCACATCAGTGTATTTACAGTTCCTGTAAAAAGGAATAAACAAAGTAGAAAAAAGAGGAACACTTTCACAGTACCAAAAACGGTACTGCGAGTGTTCTTCTTTTTAGTGGCTAAAAAAAAGACCAGAGACTCTTGAATATCAGTTTGAATTTTATATTCTTTAAGAACTGTTATCAAAAACAAAGAATCTTTAAAAACCCATAGTGGTAATGAAACGGACCCGTGTTATAAAACTCTTTAAAAAGCTTCACCGCTGGCCGGCGGTTGTAATCGCATTTATTGCAACACTTTTTGCCATTTCCGGAATTGTAATGAATCACCGCGGTGTGTTTTCCGGTATTGATGTTTCCCGAAAATTATTACCCGGAAACTATAGCTACACCAACTGGAATCAATCGGCAGTAAGAGGTTCGCTGGAGCTGGATTCGGGAACGGTTCTTATTTATGGAAATATCGGAGTATGGGAAAGTACCCCGGATTTGGCGGTTTTTAAAGATTTTAATGCCGGTTTCCCAAAAGGAATCGACAACCGGAAAATATATTCGCTGATTACTTTTCGGCAAAACCTGTATGCGGGAACACACCTCGGATTATATACCCGTTCGATAACAAACGGAAGTTGGCAAAAGATTAATTTACCTGTTGAAAATATCAGGATAGCAGACCTGATCGTAAAAGACGACTCGCTGCTTGTACTAACCCGGGATTATTTACTAAGCAGCTCTGACGGAGTTCACTTTCATACCATTCAGCTACCCGCGCCGCTTGATTATGAAAGAAAAACGGGATTGTTTGATACATTCTGGCAACTTCACAGTGGCGAACTGTTTGGACTTACAGGTAAACTAATCGTTGATTTAATCGGCATCGTAACCATTGTCCTTTCGGTCACGGGGTTGTTGCACTTCTTTTTCCCAAAAATTATTAAAAGAAGGAAAAGGAAAGCGAAAGCAACAAAGCAATATGTTGCAGTGAAGAAAAAGAACCTGCACTGGCACAACGTTCTGGGTTATATTTTTGCACTCTTTCTGATCATAAACACTTTTGCAGGCATCCATTTACGGCCGCCGCTACTGATTGCCATTGCGAGCAAACAGGTAGGAATTATTCCGGGAACACACCTCGATAACCCGAATCCGTGGTTCGACAAACTCCGAAGGGTTTACTGGGACAAGGCCCGCAACAGGTATATTTTTTCTACGTCTGACGGCTTCTATTTTGCTAATGCCACACTAAAACAACCGTTACAACCTGCGCCTTTTCAGCCACCGGTAAGTGTTATGGGCTGCAATGTACTGGAGCCTTTAAATCAAAATCAATTGCTGACAGGATCGTTTAGCGGACTATTTATCTGGAATATTGAAACAGGCCGGGTATCCGATTTTTTCAGCGGAAAACCCTATCAGGCGCCGTCGGGATTAACACGCCCGATAGGGGCAAACATGGCAGCCGGACTTGTAAAAAGTGAAAACCAAGCCTGGTGGTTCGATTACAACCGGGGAGCCATTAGCCTAAGCGGCAAAACTTTTCCGGAAATGCCGCAGCAGGTAGGCAAAGCCTCGCCCATGTCGTTGTGGAATGTTTCGCAGGAAATTCACACCGGAAGAATATTTGAAAGTATCCTCGGCCCTTTTTACATTCTTTTTGTACCGCTTGCCGGCATTTGTTTATTAATTGTACTAATCAGTGGCGTAATCGTTTGGTGGATGGTTTACCGGAAGCGCTAGTGCTGTGTCAAACATGCTTTATCACGACGTCATGCTGAATTCATTTCAGCATCTTTGCCCAAAATGTAGATTCCGAAATAAATTCGGAATGACGGTACGTCAATCTATGGCTCTAGAGTATAACTTTCTGTTTTTAGGAATTACAAATCTCCGATCCCAATCCCGGGTCTTTGGGTGAGGTGTTCTTTAACAACAGCTTACCACCAGTGGCAGGTGCTTTCCGCCAAAGGCTTCCTGATTAAAATTAGCATAGAATTCTATTTTAGTGAAACCGGCCTCGTTTAAGGCTTTTTGCAAATCCCGACTTTTTAATGCCAGTAATCGGGTTTCATTATGAATGTTCAATGCTTTGTGTTTTATAATCAGTTCGGTTTCAAAATCAATGTATTCGTCTGTTTTATGAAACTGATAATTCCGCAGAAAAGTAATGTTCTCGGTTTCAATACGGGGCAGTGTTTTTACCTCATCTGCAAGAATATAATCGTAATTAAGAATTTGCAACAAAAATACGCCCTGCGGTTTTAGAATGGCACGCACACCTTTCAACATTTTTATAACATCGTTCAGGGTATTTAAATGTACCAGTGTGTTTCCAAAACAAAGCACTGCATCAAACCGGATATCTGAAAAATCTTTCTCAATATCCAACATATTTCCTTTTTGAAAACACGCATTCGGTTGTACTTTATTTACCTGAGCCTGTTTTAGCAGATCTTCATTTAAATCGATTCCTGTAACAGATGCACCACTATCAGCCAGATTATATGCCAACTCTCCGGTGGCACAGCCAATATCCAGAATCTTTTTCCCCGCCATGGAGCCAACCTTTGCCTCAACAAATCTGAGTTGTGCAGGATTAAAAGGAAATATTTCGGAATAATGGTTTGAAATGGAGGTGTAAAATATATTTTGTTTGTCAGCCAAATCCGTAAAGTTTAATTATCAATCTGCTCCTGTACAATCAGTTTAATTTCTTCGGCCTGACGGACACCCAAACCGGTCCATTTTGCTTCACCTCCCTTAAAAAGCATCAGTGTTGGGATACTACGAATCTGGTATTTGGTTGCAATCTGGGGATTCCGGTCAACATCTACTTTTATGATCCGTACATGTTCCCTTAGTTCTTCTTTCACCTGCTTTAAAATGGCTGGCATTTGCTTACATGGCCCACACCAGTCGGCATAAAAATCGACCAAAACCGGGCGGCTGGAGTTAATTATATTATTGAACTTCCCCAACATTCTTTTTTTCCTTTTTCTTTTTTGATTTTGCCAGAAGATCGTTTATGAAGTCCCCTACCAAATAACCAACTGCGGCACCCCACAAGGTACTCCAGTACCAAACCGATTTAATGGCACAGGTTCCGCTGGTACATCCTACAAATTTCCAGTAAAGAAATCCTCCAATAGCACCCAGCACTAAAAAAATGAGTGCAATCTTTTTCTGTTTAATTATTTCCATCATTTGCTTTTCAACATCTAACAACAAGCTCAACTACTTTTGGTTTCAATACTTCCAATAGATAATTGATATCAGAAATAGATTTTGTTGAAACTGTTTCTGAACCGATAACTAAAAAAAGGAAAATCAGTAATTTATTTTTTGAGCGAATGCAGGCCACATTCCTTTCCTGAACCTTGCTCCCACCACCAGCGTCCGGCGCGAAAATCTTCTCCGGGTTGAATAGCCCTGGTACAAGGCTGGCACCCAATGCTTACAAAACCTTTATCGTGCAGCACGTTATACGGAACATGATTGGCTTTTACATATTCGATGGTTTCTTCCAGGCTCCAGTCCATCAACGGATTGAACTTGATAATTCCGTTGCTTTCGTCCCACTCAAATTGCTGCATGCCGCTCCGGTTGTTTGATTGCGAAGCACGAAGACCGGTGATCCAGATTTCATTTTCGGCCAAAGCACGTTTCAGAGGAATTACTTTACGGATAAAACAACATTCCTTACGGTTTTCGAGCGACTCGTAAAAACTAAACGGCCCCTTCTCTGTTACCAAAGCTTCCACTTCTGCTGTGGGCGGATAATAAACGCGAATCGGTTTTTTGTATCGTTCCAGGGTACTTCTATATACTTTGTAGGTTTCCGGGAAAAGCCGGCCGGTATCGAGCGTAATCACTTTTATATCCAGGTTATTGGTAAAAATAATATCGGTGATTACCTGATCCTCATAACCAAAACTCGTGGTAAAAACTACTTTCCCGGGGTGTTGTTCTGTCAGAAACCGTAGTTTTTCGAGCATCGATTTTTCGGAATGTCGGGCGTTGTATTGTCCGGTTAATTTTTGTAGTTCCATATCTTTAAAATGTGCTTTATTGTATTTCGTAATTTTAACTATGAGCTACGAGTCATCAGTTATTGATCATTAGGTAACCTCTAAAAATTAGTTTTATGAAGCATGTCTATTCTTCTGTTAATGAAGTTGCCATCCATTTTCAATCATCATTTTCCTTTTCGTTCAATTTTCAGCCATAATTTCATT
>JBKEDN010000006.1:0-23907 GCA_047975435.1 Draconibacterium sp.
GCCCATGCTTTTGAGTCAGCTCCATACACACTTTTGCATTTCGAAGCTTCTCATTCTTATCCGAAATCCGGTTCCCGTCGTTGTCAATGCGGTTTATCACCAGGTGCAGATGCGGATGCTCTGTATCATGGTGCCTTACCGCAATCCATTGGGTGTTCTTATAACCCATCTTTAACATGTATTCATGCGCAATGCCAACCATGAGTTTGTTGCTTAGCCGGTCTTTGTCCTGCGCCGAAAAATTAAGCGAGATATGCGCCACCGGCTTTGCTATTTTGGGTTTTAGTTTACTTTGGGTAACAAAGCTCTGAATAACGGAAGCTTTATCTTTCAGCCGAACGCCTTCGGCAAAGAGTAAGCGGGCTTTGTTTTTATCCAACACATAGTTTATCACTCCCTTAAATCCATGTCCCTGCACAATCTTAGCTATCATCTTCAATGCGTTTAAGTACTAAATCCAACCGCCCGACCATAACCCGGCAGTGGCTGTGAACACCTGAATATCCGGCGGCATTTGCAGCGCGGGCAATCTGATTAATATTGTTGGCCATGCCCGAAAGCTGGCGAATGTGTTTCATCAGCTCCGGGCTAAGCCGCTGTTTTACTTTGGCAGACCGAATGCTCCGGCGAATAAATTCGCTGCGGTTAATACCGGCCATACGTGCCTTGGATTTCAGCGAATAATATTCGTCAGTGTTCATTTTCAATGTCACTTTATAAGCCTTCTTTTCGGAAGGGATTTTCGCTGGCCGACCATTGGCATTTCTGTTTTTTATCGTTTTCATTGCTTTACTATTTTGAAAAATAAGGAGACCGACGGGATATTTTTCGGGCCTCGCAGAGCAAGGTTTTGGTCAGACCGAAACACAAACTTGCTCCCCGAAAAATGAAGCTGTTTGCTTCCTTTATATGGTAAGTCGTTGTACACTAAACAGACTTACTTTACTGGCTTTACAGCTTTTTCCAGTTTTCAATGTCTTTACCATAAAGCTCAAAATGGTGGCGCGCAAGGTTTTCGATAAAGCCCGAAACACTCATCTTGCGGCCTCCCAACCGGCGGACAATTTCATCCAGCTTGTCACGGGTTTCAAGGCTTACAAATACCGGTTTGCGGTCTACCAGTTTGGGAATCTGCAAAAAGGTTTCCCGATACTGCTCCAAAGATTCTTTTCGCTGCTTGCTGCCCGTTCGCTTTGCTGCTGCAAGTGTAGCTTGATGCGCATTGGCCTCTCTGGTTTCATTTTCAACTTCTTCATTGGTGTCGCTGATGTCACCAGCCGAGCTTTCCTTTTTGCCTTTCCACCCATCAGGCATCCAGTCATGAATGGCTTGCTCTTTGTTTTTGCTGTCGTCTGTGTGTTTACTATCCATACAATTCGAAATTTAATTGGTGAATACCATGGTTTCAGCTTGCTGCTTGAACCGCATAGCAGGCGTAAATAAACACGATTTAGTTGGGGCTGCGCGTTAACCGGGTTCAGTTGAAGCAGACTGCTTTGTATTTCAATTTCATTGCCTTGGTGGTATGTTTAAGTTGCACCGTGTTGCACAACCGGATGGATGAAGGCTACCGGACACTGGGTGCAGTTTTGGGGTGCTGGCTTAATTGCATTGATACAATTTACAGCCCCGTCTCCGCGAAATATTACAACAGCATAAAGTCGTTACAGTCAGAATACAAAGCTTGCTGTATAGACAACTCATGCCGTAATGACGACAAGTGCTGCCACTTGTCTGCAAACCCATTGCAGTGATTGTAATTCTGTCGTTATTCGTGAGAAAGTGTAAGAACCAATAAAAATCAATCGTAATGGAAATAGTAAACATCGATGCCGAAACATTTGAAAGAATGCTTTCGAAACTAGAAAGTTTTGCAGAGCGTATGGAGCACCTTTACCGCCTGCATGGCTCGCGTGAAATGAGTGAGTGGCTGGACAACCAGGATGTGTGCCTGCTGCTGAAAATATCGCCAAGGACTTTGCAAACGCTTCGTGATAACGGCACACTGGCGTTTTCGCGCATCAGCAAAAAAATCTACTACAAACCCGAAGATGTGGAGAAGATTCTCCCGGTTGTAGAAGACAAGCGCAGGCTGGCGGCTTTTTACGGAAAGCAGATTTGATAGGAAGTATTTTGAGTATGAACAATTAAAAATCAGAACTATGAGCAATCAACTAATTACACCGGAAAACAACGAAAGAGTAAAAGCATTCTTTCGTTCAATCGAACGCCTCACCAACATTATGGAAGAGCTGTTTTCGCACCGAAAACCGGAACTAAACGGTGAGAGTTATTATACCGACGAAGAGTTAGCAAAAAAGTTAAAAATCAGCCGCCGTAGCCTGCAGGACTATCGCAACCAGGGACGCATTCCCTACATTAAACTGGGTGGTAAGATTCTATATCGCGCTTCCGACATTGAAAAACTGCTGAAGGATGGGTATCGGGAGGGGTTTAGGGGGTGATGGTATAAAACCGGCAAATCTGGTTTTCACACGTAAAGTACAGATAAAAGCTATTTTTTTGTAAAAAGAAACAGCTGTTTTTATTTTATTAAATTGTATTTAAATATTAATGGCAGCAAGCAACTACATTTTCATTTTATTCCCTGGCTCGGGCAATCTCATTATTAATGCTTATTTTTGAAATTGTAAATAATGCGAATAACATGTGGTCTGATTGGAAAGAACAAATCGAACGCCATCCACAAATAAGGCAAAGCTTATTGTGGGAATATGACCTTAACGGCTTGGACTGGCAATACATGCGGTCTTTGGTGGTTGAGCGTGTTATTGAAAGGGGACGGGATGAAGATTACTATGCCCTGTTTGCCCTTTATGGCGGATTTGAAGGAGTAAAACAGATTGTACGCGATGAAGTACTGGTGCTTTCCGACAGGGATATTGCTTTTGTTTGCGCTGCTTTTAATTTAAAAAAGGAGGAATTGAAATGTTATATACGCAAACAGTCGAGACAGGCACTTATGAGCTCTTAAAAACATTAATGACCGACCCGGTATTCGGGCAGTTCGCATTGGCCGGGGGAACAGCGTTATCGCTGCTTATCGGACACCGTAAAAGTATTGACCTTGATTTATTTACAACAGAAGAATTCTCCCCCACACAACTCGAAAAGTATTTAAACCAGAAATATGCATTCAGGGGCGATGTTCTGGAAGGGGCCAGCCTGAAAGGCGAGGTAAACGGGATTAAACTCGATTTTATACGGCACGCTTATTCCGATGTTGAGCCACGAATACAGGAAGACGGAATACGTCTGTATGGCCTTAAAGACATTGCCGCCATGAAACTGTCGGCAATAGCTGACAACGGCAGCCGGTTGAAGGATTTCATCGATGTGGCATACCTGTCCGAACACCTTTCTCTGAAAGATATGCTTGGAGCATTTGCAATAAAATACCCGCAAACAAATCCGTACCGTGCAGTAAAAGGGATTAACTACCATGAAGATATCCGCTTTCAGGAAAGGATAGACCTTTTAGGCAAAGACTTTCGTTGGGAAACCATTTTGGCCCGGTTGTCAGCGATGACAAAGGAGGAGAACCGGCGTTTTCACCCCATGAATACCCCTGTCCGAAAAAGAACGGTTCAAAAGCCAAAGCAAAGAGGCAGAGGCATCTAACCCGAATAACAACTCCATTCCCACACCTTGATTATTTTTTTCTTTTCAGACTGATAAACACTTTTTTTAACAGCAGGGAAATGAATAAGACAAGCTTTTTCGAGGGAATACAACCCAAAGGGTGGAGATTCCCGAAGAAACCCCGCAGGGCATGAGCTTGGCGTTTTATTTCCTCTCCGTTATTTTTGTTGTCAGTTGAAATGAAAATACGTTAACCTGTATGACCTTTGGCTCCTGTGACCTTGCGCAGGCGTTAAGAAAGTGTAGTTCGGTAGTGAAACGGACGGGCTACTCTTTCTGTGGGTTGCCTAAGGCTCTTCCCACGTACAGGCAAAACCACACCGGTTCCATGAGGTATGAATGGGTTTAGGTGGGGTGAAGACTGGTAGTGGGATGTGCCGTGGCAAGGTGAGATTGCCTGTTCAGCGAAAGGAAAAAAGAAATATCCGGTTTTGAAATTAGCAAATTGAAAAATACCCCGGTTACATCTTTGCTTCCGGGGTTTAACTTATAAAAAAACCTAATTAACAGCTTCATCCAACGCTTTCCCGGCTTTAAACTTAGCTACTTTTTTTGCTGCAATTTGTATTTCTTTACCCGTTTGTGGGTTGCGCCCGGTACGGGCTGCACGTTCAGATACAGAGAATGTACCAAAACCAATTAACTGAATACTATCACCTTGGGTAATGGCATCTTTTACTGTATCAACAAAAGCGTTAACCGCTTTATCTGCATCGGCTTTAGTCAAACCCGATTTTTCAGCCATTGCTGAAACTAATTCTTGTTTATTCATAATAATTTATTTTTTAACGCAGCCAAAATAGAAAAAAACTTGTTAAACCTGTTATTCCTGGAAAAGTTAGAAACACTGACTGTGATACTTTTGGGCAAGCTACAATCAATCAATATGCAACAATACCAAACAATATTATTGTAAAATTCAGGTTATTCATAAATAAATTATTGACCAAAATTATGGCATTTCGTTTCCCCTTATTTGTTATTGTGATTGTTTTCGGAATACTCCACCTTTCATGTACCGAAGAAGAATTTACTTTTAATCCTGAAGCAAAACTTGAATTTGCTTTGGATACCTTAACTTTCGATACCATTTTTACCTCAATCGGTTCTACCACAAAGAGGTTTACCGTTAAAAATCCCAATAAACAAGGAGTTATTATCTCTAAAATATATTTAGCGGGTAAAAACTCAACCCCATTCCGATTAAATATAAATGGATTAGCGGCAAACGAAGATAGTAATGTAATTATTCCAGGTGGTGACAGTATATATATCTTTGTCGAAGTTACGATTAATCCAACTGGTGAAAATTTGCCAATGGTTGTACATGATTCCATCGTGTTTAATCTGAATGAAAACATACAGGCTGTAGATTTGATAGCCTTTGGACAAGACTTTCACCTTTTCAGTGGGGAAATTTTGAAAACCCAAACATGGACAAACGACAAACCTTATTTGATTTATAACTCAGTATTAATTGATTCTCACGAAACCTTAACTATTTATGAAGGTTGCCGAATACATTTTCATAAAGGTTCCAGTATGTTTGTGAGAGGAACGCTTAATGCCAAAGGAACAATTGACGAACCAATTAAATTTATGGGAGACAGATTGGAAAAAAGTTATGAAGATGTTCCGGGGCAATGGGGAGCTTCTTCAGTATTGGAAAACGGAGGGATTTATGTATATGGTGGACTTCACTTTCTGGTCGGAAGTATTGATAATTCTATTGACTGGGCAATCATTAAAAACGCAGATAAAGGTATTCAGGTTGACAGTGTAGGAGTTTCTGCAAATCCAACACTCACTTTAACAAATTCAAAAATTGAAAACATGACACTTAACTGCCTCGACGCAAGAACAACCTATTTGAAGGCGGCAAATTCTGTTTTCGCAAATTCCGGTTCAAACACTGTTGCGCTTCGGTTCGGGGGTGAATATGAATTTATTCATTGTACTATAGCCAATTACTTCAATGCCAAAACCAGAAGCGAACCGGCTTTGGTTCTTAAAAACTACTTTGAATATGATAAAGAAACGTATAGTTACAATTTTAATTCTTTCTTTGGCAATTGCATTGTTTATGGAAACATTAACGATGAACTTTACATTGATAAAAAGGGAAATGGAACTTTTAAAGGTGAATTTATGAATTGCCTGCTCAGAACAGATTCCAAATTTGAGAGCTATCTTGAAAACTGCATCATTAACAATGATCCACTTTTTTCGGATATTTACGGACATAATTATACCATTGATTCACTGTCACCGGCTAAAGATTTTGGCAATACCGAAATTGCGAAACTGTTTCCGTTAGATTTAAATAATAATTCACGCTTCGATGATTCTGAACCAGATATAGGGGCTTATGAGTGGCTCCCTATAATCAGTAAAGGGAATTGATTTCGAATGGATCTTGTTTTAATAATCAAATATGTTTAACTAAATTATGCTGCGTTATGGTAATAATTGAACTCATTAGCGGGCACTTAAAACCCGCTGATTATTAATTGTTTATTTTTAAGTTCTTTGACGTTTTTGTAATCGTATTTTATAAGCACCTCTCTTACAGGAGTTTTGTCGAGTAGAGATATGCTGAGAATTTGTAGAATTTCGTAGATTGAGCGGTCAACTTTCAGTTTGTTACCAATTATGGCAACAAGGCAGTATGCGATGATTGCACAATACATCTGGATTTTTACAGCATTAAGAGTTGTTCCCCAAAAGGATTTAATCTTGAGATGCTGTTTCATCCACTTGAAAAATAATTCCACTTCCCAGCGTTTTTTATACAGATAAGCTATGTCAGTTGGTTTAAGTTCCATGTTGTTTGTAAGGAAGATAAGTTCCTTATTTGTTTCAGAATCATAGTACTTAATTCTCCGAAGTTTTTCTGGATAGTCTCTGCTTGGGTAGTAAGTTTCAAGCTTGCCGATTTGATCATATTTCACTCCAGTTGTCTTATCAACCGATTTGGAATACATCCGGTTGAATCGCATATTATCTTTTGCTCGTGTAACAAAGAAAGCTCGCTGCTGGTGAAGATGATACAATCTCTTATAATCAATGTAAGCTTTATCAATTACGTAGAAGCTACCTGGTTCATAAGAGATTAAATCAAGCGCATTCACATCGTGCATTTTGGCATTTGAGATATACAGAAACGCAGGTATTGATGTTTTTACATCATAAAGAGTATGCAATTTTATACCTCCTTTCGTTCTCCTAAACTCAGCCCACCAAAATACACTGAGACAAAGATCGATTGTTGATGAATCGAATGCATAAACATTACCTTCAATATTGATCTCAAAGTCCGATCTATAACAGCTTTTTCGTGCTTCCTCAATGAGAACATATGCAAATTCTTCAAAGATTTTATAATCACGTTTCTCATTGGCTTTGCCGAGGTTTCTCCGAGTTACAGTAGAACCAAATCCAAGATGATAATATTTGGATTTATGAGCCTCAAGGCTGAGAAGTAAATCTCTCATACTGTCCCTTGAGGTAAGTTGCCCAAATACCATGCATAGCATTTGATTCCAACAGGTGAATGACCTTACATACTTATTCCCAACGTGTTTACTGACAATTCGGTCAAATACCCGTCTGGGTAAAAAATCTGTAAGTTGAGCGAAGATATATTTGCCTTGGTTCATGGATAATTGCTTGTTTGAATGCAAAATATCCATTATCTAATTCAAATCGTCACGCTATTAAAAATCGCTACAAGTACGACTAACAAAGAATTTCAAAGAACGTTTTTTAATTTTTAATACCCACTAGTGTAAGCATATCTTTTTTACTATGAGATTAATACAATAGAAAATCGGGATCACGAGAATTCATGACCTGATTAATTTATCATAATAATTTCATAAAAGATATAACTGCTCCTCAGCAAGAAACTCCAGCACAGTTGGTGGAGGCGGCTCGTTTGTTATTTCGAATTCTTCAGTTAATTCGTTGGGGAATAAAATATCAGGATTGAGAAGTATCTGAACCAAAATATCGATTTCGGCAAGTACCGGGACCGTTGAAATTACGGGCGCCGAAAAATCTTCTTTTACCTGGTAGAAATGATTGTCGTTGGTGCAGCATCCGCCATCATCGCAGCACGAATCGGCCTGGGCGAACAAGGAAACATCAACCAGCGAATTGTGGCAGTAATGTTTGCTCACAGCCATTCCCACTGTGCTTACCAGCAGCAGTGTTGCTAAAATAATATGGCTGAGTTTTCGTATCATTCTTGTTCTAAAAACAGCTAATGCTTTTTAAATGTTTAAATCCTTCGGGTTCAAATTTATAATTTTTCTGCTATATAACCCGCTTTGTTAAAGTTGGCAATCAGCAAATTCATGTCAACACCTTCCGATGAAATACTAACAATTTTGTCGGGATGCCCCAGGTCGATGCTGTAATCGGTTATTCCGGCTGTTGATTTTAAAATGGGCTCCACTTTCATTACGCAGTGTTTGCAACTTAAATCTGTTTTCAGTTTTATCTGTTCCATTACTAAAATTCTTTTCACGCAAAATTAGACACATCGTGTCCTTTCGTTTTTATATAATTTTTGAAAAGAATTGTAATATTTTGAATTGATCCCTAATTCCCAATATTATCAAGCGGATTCCGGTTTTTATCCTGTAGTTTTTTGTATTGCCCGGGTGTCATTCCGGTTTCTTTTTTGAATTGCGACGAAAGATGTGCCGCACTGCTGTAGCCCATTTTAAAGGCAATTTCGCTGGCTGTAAGTTCGCCGTACGAAAGCAATTCTTTTACTTTTTCTATTTTCTGAAGGATGGTGAACCGCTCGATCGTTAAACCTTCGGAAGATGAAAAAAGATTGGAAATGGATGAATAATCGGCGCCAATTAATTGCGAAAGGTGGCTCGACAGGTTGACGTGTAAAATTTCGTTTTCGCTGTGGTGCACCAGTTTAATAATTTCGGATTTTACCTGATCGATAACAATTGTTTTTTTGTCGCGCAAAAGTTCAAACCCCTTTGTTTGCAATATTTTCGACAGGTTTTCGAACTGGGCGGAACCTGGTTCCTGATCTATTTCAGCTTCGCCAAGTTTTATTTGCCTTACCTCGAACCCGAAATCGTTAAGCACCTGCTGTACCGACTCGATGCAGCGCGGGCAAACCATGTTTTTAATGTGCAGAATTGTTGACACCCGAAATTATTTTTATTCAAAAGTAAAAACTTCAAAAATGAAACAATACAAATTCAAAAATGATTTAGTATTTAGTTGTTAACCTGAACCGGATTATAGAAATATTTCACGCAAAGATTTGAAGAAGCGCAAAGACCGCAGAGTATAGCGAGCCTGGCGAAATCCTTTGTGTGAAAAATACCCTATTCGGTTACCACGAAATCACAATCAAAAAAAAGCCGATCTGTCAATTGACAAACCGGCCCTCTTGTATATATGTGTAATCTAATTGGATCAATATCTTGCCATCATGGCAGAGATGCCTCCTCCGTTGGTAACATTAGAGAAACCCCGGCTCATGAGTACCTGTTGGGCATAAGCCGACCGCGCCCCGGTGGCGCAATACACTACGATTTCGCGATCTGTATTTTCACCCAGATCACCTTTTCCCGACATTAAATCATCCAATGGAATATTGATCGCATCAGGGAAAGCCCCGCTGCGGAATTCTCCCGGAGTACGAACATCAACGACCAGCTTTTCCAGCTCACTGGCACTTACATTGTTATTGGTTTCTGTTTCCTCCAATACTTTTTCATCAATACTTTTTTTCTTGATTGGCAGCGGGAGCATGTTAATATTCCGGAATCCCACCGCAGTAGCATGGCGTTGCAGCGAAGTATGTCCTCCTGAGATATTTATCACTTCTTTACAACCTGCTCCCATAAGTGTACGCACAGCCTGGTGTCCTTTCTTGCCTGTTTCATCATACACAAGAATGGTGATGTCTTTTGGAATCCGGTCGAGATTTGGCTGCAACATTTCAAGCGGTAAATGATAAGCGCCATTCATGTTGCTTTTTTGGTGTGCAAACAAATCGCGGATATCCAGAACAATTAACTGTTCTTTGGTTTCTATGTATGCATCAATTTCAGAAACCATAATGCTTGGCCCATAACCACTCATTTTATTTTCAGCAACATAGGCTGCCATGTTCATGGCATCGTTGGCGGTTCCGATTGGCGGTGAGTATGCAAAATCGATATCGGCTATTTCACTAACAGGAAGCTTTGCGGCACAAGCGGTTGCAATCACATCCAGTCGTTTGTCGGCACCTTTGTAACCTGCGGTTTGTCCGCCCAGCACCACGCCGGTTTTTTTATCGTAAACCAGCAACACGCTTACTGTTTCGGCTCCCGGGTAATACGATGTGTGATGTTCTTTGTGAACCACTACCGCATCGGCATCGATACCGGCTGCGCGTGCTTGTTTCAACGAAAGTCCTGTTGTTCCGGCTACTGCTTCAAAAACGCGTACAACCGAAGTTCCGATCGCACCTTTATAGCTATGGTTTCCGCCGAGTGCATTTTCAGCAGCAATACGTCCCTGGCGGTTGGCAGGGCCTGCCAGCGGGATACGTACTTTTTTGTCGTTCACACGGTGTTCAATTTCCACCATGTCGCCCGCAGCGAAAATATCAGGGTCAGACGTTTGCAGTTTGTCATTTACCAGCAAACCACCTGCTTCTCCAATTTCAAGCCCGGCATCTTTAGCCAGCTGTAATGTTGGACGGACGCCGATAGAAAGCAATACCATGTCGGCATTTAATGACTTTCCATTCTCCAGTTCAACCGTATTGTGGCGTATTTTTGTAACCGCAGTTTCGGTGTGAACACCAACTCCGTAAGCATGTAATTCGCGGGTGATAAACCCTGCAGTTTCAGCTTCCATAATCGACATTACATGCTGCATTTTTTCCACAACATGAACTTTTAACCCTCTTTTTACCAGCGCTTCCACCATTTCGAGGCCAATAAATCCGCCACCTACAACCACTGCGGTTTCCGGCTCTTTGTTTTTCAGGTAGCTATCAATTTTATCCATGTCCTCCAGTGTCCACAAACTGAATACATGATCGGCCGCTGCACCCGGAATTTCAGGATGAATGGGCCTGCCACCCTGGGCTAAAATGAGTTTGTTGTATTCAAAAGTATTTTTTGAACCATTGCGACTGTCAACAGTGTGAACCGATTTGTTGGCACGATCGATTGAATTTACCACTGTATGCGTATATACTTTAACCTGGTATTGCTCGTCAAAACTCTCCGGGCTCTGCAAAATCAATTTCGAACGGCTGTCGATATCACCGGCAATATAATAAGGTAATCCACAGTTGGCGAACGAAATGTCAGGTCCGGCTTCGAGCATAGTTATTTGTGCATCGGGCGATAAGCGACGTGCCTTAGCCGCTGCTGTTGCTCCTGCCGCTACACCTCCAATGATTAATATCTTTTCCATTTTCTTATCGGTTTTTGGTTTTTATAACTTTTATTTTCAATAACACATCTAAACATCTAGATAATTGCATGCGAAAATAAATAAGTTTTCAGAACTGCGGATCAAATTGTTCCCAATGTTAATTTAATGTTGATGATTAGCGGGGTAGAAACTTTTCACTTTAGAGTAGGGAAATTTCAATTTATGCTTATTGTGATAAAAAGATATTTTATTCTGAAAAAAATCATTTTCTGGCGCAAGTATTTTCTATTAAGCGTGTCAAAAGCCTGTATGACGATTAAAAACCAGTACGTCTATTTTATTTGTTAACAAGCAGAAAAGATGATGGATTTAAATCGTATGTATTTTAATAACCAAATAGTTACAAATTACATTTACTATACATAACTTTATAGAAAACAAAATTCTAACCATGCATATCCGGGATTTAATTTTTATCCTGTTCGCATTCTTGTTTTTTCAGAGCTCCGGACAGAAAAATTTGCTAACAATTGAACAGGCCGTTGAGTCGGCTTACAACCGTAACACAGAATTGCAGCAAATGCGTGCACAGTTACGGCAGAAAGAGAACCAGTGGCGGACAGAAACCGGTGTTTCTGCTCCCGAAATCAGTTATTTCAAGGAAGGAATCAGCTTGGGACCGGGCGATGCCTTTGATGAACAACGCATTACGGTGTCGCAGGAATTTGATTTTCCATTGACTACCTCGTACCGCTTAAAGGCTTTGTCGCAAGAGGTAGAGGCAGTTGGTTTAAAGGTAAAAGTCAGGGAGAATGAAATTAAGGCAGAAGTAAAAAGTAAATACGTGGAAGTTTTGTATGCCTTGTATCTTCAGCAATCGAGGCAAAACCAGGTAAAGCTGGCAGAAGAACTTTACAATGCCGTTTACACAAAGTTTGAAATGGGAATGGGAAATGGAATTGATCTTGCCAATGCTGAACTCCGGCTCGAACAATCTAAAAACGATCTCGATCAAACAGAATGGGTGTTGCACCAGGCACGCTATGGTTTGTTTTATGCCATGGGTTTGCCGGTGGATGACCAGAAATACAGCATCCAGTTTTCCGATACTTTACGTGCTGAAGATATTGAAATATCGCAGATCTTAACGCTTTCGGTACAGGAAAGTCAGCCTGCCTTTCTGGCATCGCAACACGAGTTGGGAGCTTCCGACTTTTATATAAAGGAAGCCAAAAGCAACATTTTGCCCGATATCCGCCTGAATTTATACACCCAGGATTACGGCACCGGTTACGATTTTAAAGGTTTTGAAGTGGGGCTGAAAATTCCGATCTGGTATCCGTTTGATCAGAAAGGAAAGATTAAAATGGCCTTGGCCAAACAGGAAGAAATCCAGTGGAAGCAACAGGAAATCAGGCTCGATACCAAAAAGCAGATTGAATATGCCTGGCACAATTATTCGGTCAGCCAGTCGATCATAAAAAGGTATAACACTACAATGAAGGAGAAAGCCGAACATTTGCGCAGCCTTTCCCTGAAAGCCTATCAACTGGGAGAAGTGGATCTGCTGAATCTTCTGAATGCCCAGCAAACCTATCTCATGAGCGAAGAAAGGTACCTGATTGCCTTGCGTGATTATTACCTGCAACTTGTAGCGCTCGAAAAATTCCTGGATCGCGACTTAGTCTATTAATCTGAAAACACGAGTAAAACACATAAAACATGAAAAATATTTTATACCTGGCAGTTTTAGCAGGATTGACCGCATTTTTGTTTTCCTGCGGATCGGGAAAACAAACGGATCAATCAGAAAAAAAGGAACAAACCGAGCTTCCTCCTTCGCTGAAACCGGAGAAGGAAGGAAGCGTAAAGACGGTTCAGTTAAATGAAAAGGAACAAAACGAGTTAAAAATCCAGACGCAGAAAGTGACCAACAATTTTATCGATTACACGGTTACTGCGCCCGGTGTAGTTTTTCCGGCACCCAACCACGGAAGCATTATCAGTACACCCATTAACGGGCAAATCAGCAAAATTCACGGTTACGAGGGACATTGGGTGAAAAAAGGAGAGGTGCTGTTTGAAATACAAAGCCTTGAATTTGGGACTTTGGTTTCGGAATATTTACAGGCGTTTGCTGAAGAACGTTTTCAGACCAACCGCCTGAAAAGAGTGAAGCAATTGGTGGAAGAAACAATATCTTCAACCAGTGAGCTGGAACGAGCTACGGCTGAATACGACCGTGCGTCGGCCAGTTCGCGTGCTGCTTATTCGCGGTTAAAAGCTGTAGGAGTGGCCGATCCGGAAATAAAAGCTTTCACTGACGGTGAAAATATCGATCCGGTACTAAAAATTCATTCGCCCATCTACGGCATTATCGAAAAGAATTTTGTGGAACTGGGGCAGTCGGTAAATGCGCTGGAAAATCTGTCGCGCGTGCTGGATACAAGAGATGTGCTGATTCGCGCCTATCTTTCGCCCGATGATGCACGGCTGATCAATACCGGTGATTCGGTGATGGTTTCAAAACGCGAAAAAGAAGAGAACATTTTATCTGCGACCGTTACTTCTGTCAATCCCGGGCTCGATGAAGATACGCGTTCGGTAATTGCAAACATTCAGGTTCCGGCACGCGACGGATGGCCAAAACCCGGAGAAAACGTGCGGCTTTCGATTGCCACTTCAACCAAAAAGGAAATAATAGCACTTCCGGTGCAAGCACTTACATACGACGGAAACAACCCGGTGGTTTTTGTGAAAAAAGGAAATGGGATCTATGAAAAGCGTTTTATCGGTGTTTCTGAAATTCGCGATCAGTATGTTTTTGTGGATAACGGACTCAGCAATGGTGAAGAAGTGGCTGTTTCGAATGTATTCAGTCTGAAAGCACTTTCCCGTTTCGATATTATTGCAGAAGAATAATCAAGAAAGGAAAAAATCATGTTAAAAGAAATCATAACTTTTAGTGTCCGGCAGAAGTTTGTAGCCCTTTCGTTGGTTATTCTGATGGCTGTTGCCGGTTATTTTTCGCTGATTCAGTTGCCGATCAACTCGCTCCCAGATGTAACTCCTGTGCAGGTGCTCGTAATCACCAAAGCGGGGAGATATTCGCCTTACGATGTGGAGAAGCTGGTGAGTTACCCGATTGAAACGGCAATGAACGGCTTGCCCGATGTGGCTGAAGTTCGTTCTATTTCGCAGTTTGGATTATCGGCAGTAACCGTTGAATTTGAAGAGAAAACGGATATTTATTTTGCCCGCCAGATGGTAAGTCAGCGATTGCAATCGATTACCGACGAGCTTCCACCCGACGTTTCCAGCCCGCAACTAGGGCCGATTACCACGGCGCTGGGTGAAATTTATCAATATGTGGTAAGCGGCGAAAACTATTCGTTAACCGAACTGCGTGAGATCCAGGACTGGCTGATTGCCCCCCCAGTTAAAAGTGGTAAAAGGTGTTACTGAAATCAATTCTTTTGGAGGCTTTGTAAAACAATACAATGTGGTTGTTCAGCCCGGGCGTTTGCGTATGTTTGGTATCGGCATTTCGGAAGTGATCACCGCCATTTCGGCCAACAACAGTGTTTCGGGTGGAAATTACCTGGAACACAACGGCGAGCAGTTTATTATTCGCGGTGTGGGGCAGATTAATAAAATAGCTGACCTTGAAAATATCGTAGTTACCAACATCGAAAATAAACCTGTATTCATAAAAGATGTGGCTTCGGTTGAAATTGGCACGCAGATCAGGCAGGGCGGTGTTACGCAGGACGGAAAGGGAGAAGTGGTAACCGGAATTGTGATGATGTTGCGAGGCGGAAACGGAAGAAACGTAATTGCTGATATTGAAGATAAAATCGACAACATCAACCAGAACCTGCCGGAAGGAGTGAGTATCGAGAAGTTTTACGACCAGTCGGATCTGATCAGCCGTACAACAGCCACCATTTCAACCAACCTGGTAGAAGGAGGTTTTTTGGTAATTGTGGTGTTGCTGCTTTTGCTGGGCGAGATTTCGGGTGCCCTGATTGTGGCGATGGTAATCCCGTTTTCCATGTTGTTTGCCTTTATCGGGATGCGCGAGTTTGGCCTGGCAGCCAACCTGATGAGTTTGGGTGCAATTGACTTTGGGATGGTGGTTGACGGTTCGGTGGTGATGGTCGAAAATATTGTTCATGGCCTTCAGAAAGATAAGGGTAAAAACAAGGATGAAATTATACGAACATCGGCACAGCAGGTGGTGCGGCCCATCTTTTTCGGTGTATTGATCATTTTGATGGTGTATGTTCCGATCATGACTTTCAGCGGAATGGAAGGTATCATGTTTCGCCCGATGGCGATCACTGTGGCTGCAGCGGTTTTGGGGTCGTTACTTTTGGCGCTCATTTTTGTGCCGGCCATTGCTGCCATTGTTTTCCGGAAAGGGGTGAAAGTACGGAAGAATCATCTGATTAACTTTTTACGACCGAGGTACATTAGTTCGCTCACAAAATACATGGACCGGAAATGGTTTGTAGTTTCAATAGCGGGAGTCATTTTTGCCGCATCGGTATTTCTGATGACACGTTTGGGAAGCGAATTTATTCCGGAGCTGGATGAAGGTTCCATTTTGATCGAACAGGTGAGGATGCCGTCGGTAACGCTGGATGAATCGATTGAAAATGCCAACTGGCTGGGTGGGAAACTGGTTCAGAATATACCCGAAATACAAACCGTGGTGCCCAAAACCGGGCGCTCGGATTTGGCCAACGACTGGATGGGAGTTCACCAGACGGATGTGTGGGTGATTCTGAAACCAACCGAAGAATGGCGAAAAGGCCTCACAAAAGAAGATATTATTGCAGAGATTGAACCTTATCTGCAAACCGAACCCGGGCTTGTTTACAACTTCACCCAGCCCATTGCCATGCGTGTGGATGAGCTTACCAGCGGCGTAAAATCCGATCTGGCAGTGAAAATTTACGGTGAAGATCTGGATGTTCTGGCTAAAATCGGGGAAAATATCTCTGCACTTCTTCCGCAAATGAACGGAACAGATAATTTTTATGTGGAGCAAACCGTGGGGCAGCCCTATATTACGATCGAAATTGACCGCGAAGCAGTTGCCTCGTTCGGATTAAATGTTGATAATGTGCAGCAGGTGGTTGAGGCCGGAATTGGCGGACAGGAAGTTGGGCAGGTTTACGAAGGGCAGCGCCGCTTTGGCATTGTGGTTCGGTATCCGGAAGATGTGCGCGACGAGCTGCATAAAATTCAGGAGGTGCCGGTGCATTTGTCCAACGGCGGATATGTTCCGTTAAAAAGGGTGGCAAAAATTGTATTGCAGGAAGGCCCGCGCGAAATTCAACGCGAAAACGGCTGGCGACGTCTGATTGTGGGCATCAACATCAAAGACATTGACCTGGGGAGTTATGTTGCCAACCTTGAAAGCGAAATCAGGGAAAAAGCAGAAATACCGGCTGGTTACTTTATTGATTATGGCGGAACTTTTGAAAATCAACGCCGGGCAATGCGACATTTGCTGCTGGTGGTACCGCTCTCCATTTTCATCATTATCGGTCTGTTGTACCTCAACTTTGGTAAAATGATATACGCTATTTTGATTTTGTTGAACCTTCCGTTTGCTTTATCCGGAGGAATATTCTTGTTGTGGGTAAGGGGAATGTATCTTTCGGTTTCGGCAAGTATTGGTTTTGTTGCCTTGTTTGGGGTGGCGGTGCTCAACGGTATTGTATTGATCGATCACATTAACGAAATACGAAAGGAGCGAACGGGAGATATGAAGCAGCTGATTGTGGAAGGTTCTGCCGACCGCTTGCGACCGGTTTTGATGACCGCACTGGTAGCCAGCCTTGGTTTTATCCCGATGGCGTTTAATACCGGTCCGGGATCGGAAGTGCAGCGCCCGTTGGCAACGGTTGTAATTGGTGGTTTGGTAACTTCAACCTTGCTAACACTCATGGTTTTACCCATCATTTATCATTGGTTGGAGAAACGCTCCAATAAACCTGAAATAATAGCAGAAGAAACCGAAAGCTGAAGGTAGGTTTCAGAAAAAGAAAAGGATGCTCTTTTAATAGAAAGCATCCTTTTTTTATTTAGGTTAAGATCGATGAAAACTTATTCTGAGCGTGTTTTACTGGGCGTCATTTTAGTCTCGCGCCGCATTTCAAAAATATCGGTACTGATGGAGTAATCGCCGATAAGATGTTTACAGAAATAGTCAGCTTTTAGCCAGAAAAAGTATTCGGTGTAGTCGCCAAATCCGTGTCGCTGACCGGGCATCAGAAAAATATCGAAACGTTTTTTTGCTTTCATCAAGGCATTGGCCATTCTGATGGTGTTTCCGGGATGAACGTTGTTGTCCATGTCTCCGGTAACTAAAAGCAATTTCCCTTTCAGGTTTTTGGCCAGTTCCGAGTTCTTTTCAATATCATAAATAAATTTCGATTCGCCTTCGTCGTTTATTTCTTCGGTTACGCCGTGATGTTTTTCGCTCCACCAGCGGTTGTAAATGTTATTCTCGTGGTTTCCGGCTGAAGAAACAGCAACCTTATAAAAATCGGGATATTGTAAAAGTGCCGCAGTTGACATAAAACCACCGCCTGAGTGGCCTGAGATTCCCACCTTTTCAATATCGATGTATTTGTGTTGGTCGGCCAGTTGTTCCAGCACATATTTTTTGTCGGCCAGGCCATAGTCGCGCAAATCGTTGTATCCGTAGTTGTGGTACCATTTTGACCGGTTTGGGTGTCCGCCGCGGTTCCCGAGTGTTACAATTACAAAACCCAACTGTGCAAAACGGTCTGTCCTGTCCATTCTTGCCGAGAACGATGCATTTACTGCTTCGGTTTGCGGTCCCGGGTAAACATATTCCAGAACCGGGTAAAGTTTGGTGGAGTCAAAGTCAAACGGTTTGTACATTACGCCATAAATATCGGTAATTCCATCGGCTGCTTTGGCTTTGAAAATCTCCGGGAATTTATAGCCGGCCGCAAAAAGATTGCTCAGATCAGCGGTTTCAAGCTGCATAACCAGTTTTCCCTGGTTGTCTCTGATTTCTGTTTCGGGAGTTGTGTTAACCCTTGAGAAATTATCGACAAAATAACGGTACGAATCACTCATTTCAACATTGTGGTTAAAATTGCCCTTGTCGAGCAAGGTTAACCCACTGCCGTCGAAATTTATTTTATAAAGATGTTCGTAGTATGGGTTTTCATCTTTTTCGTGCGCGTTAGCGGTAAAATACATGACCCGGTTTTTTTCATCCACTTTTAGAATTTGGTTGCAATGCCAAGGACCCGAAGTAATCTGGTTTTTTAGGTTTCCATCACCATCGTACAAATAAAAGTGGGCCCAGCCATCGCGTTCCGACCAGTGAATAAACTCATTCCCGTTGTTTACCAGGTAAGGATCATGAATTTCAACATAGGTATTCAACCGTTCTTCCACAAGGGTTTTAACCTCGCCACTTTCAGCATCGGCAACACAAACATCAATTTTGTGTAAATCGCGGCTGGTGCGGGTGAAATATATTTTAGCAGAGGATTCAGAAAGCCATGTTCTCGGAACGTAATCTTTTAAGCGTTCTTTGTTGCTTAAGTTTGCACGGCAAATATTTATGGTTTGGTCGGCAAAAGCTGAAACATCAATTTGTTTGCCTTCTTTTTTAAGCATATCAAAAACCCATAGTTCGGCCTGCGGGGCTTCTTTTTCTCCCGGCATTTGGTATTTGTAGGTTTCCAGGTCGGGGCGTGGTTGGTTCAAAACATTGATCACCCAAAGAGCTTTTACTTTACGACTGTCGTTACGTTCCAGTACAAATTTTTTCGAATCGGGAGACCACAAAATATATGCACTTCTGCGTTTCTCACTTTCTTTTTTGATGGTTTCCTCGTCGTCGTTTTCTTTTGGAGTATAACCACCTCCAAATGCATAATTGTCTTCACCGTCGGTTGTGAGCTGGTGCTCTACAATGGTAGAGTCTTTTTTATCTTCCTCCTCTTTCAGTGCTTTCAGGAAATTTTCCTTATCCATCCAGTACAGGTTATAGTCGCGTGCAAAAACAACGTACGAACTATCGGGCGAAAGAGATGCCCACGACGGATGGTCTTTTTTCTCTGTCCAATCTTCCTGCTCGTACAATTCGCCGCTTGCAATGTTGTATTCAAAATGAAAAACCTTCTTTTTAGGCTTTTCCTTTTTGGGCTTTTCGGCGGCCTCTGTTTTTGTTGAATCCTGTGTTACCAATGTGTCTGCCGCTATTTCTTCTGTTTCCTCGAACTGAGTGCTCGTAACGTCAAACTGAAAAACGGTATCGTTTTTCTTGAATTTTGGCTTTATGGGGGGCAAATGCTTTGCGTCGTAAGGATCTTTGGTAATCCGGGTTAACATGGCAGCCATTTTAACATTGTCAAAAAGGGCTGTCTTGGTTTTCCTGTCCAGATCAACCAGATAAAAGGATTCGCCTTCCGACGTTTTGTAGGAATACCAGAATTTATCTCCGGTTTCCAGCCAATTCGGATTTACGGAAGTGCTAAAAACCATTCGTTTTATTTTTTCGGGAGAAAAGCGTTCAGCCAACCGATAATTGGCAGTGCTAACTGGCTCGTTTTGAGCAACAACTTTACCGTTTGCCAGCAAAATTGCGAATAAGAAAATAAGTAAATTTTTTCCAGGCATTATTCTGATTTTAAATTGAGTATTTCATTCATTTATAATTGTTTGTTTCTTAGGTAACTCATGCCTGTCTGACGGTAGGCAGGGAACTCGCATAATCATGCTCCTGTGTAAAAAAAAGCTTTTATTGTGCTCGTTTCAATCGTCTGTAATTGTTAGCTTTAATGGTAACTCCTGTAACACGTATTATCCTCCTGTGTGCCAGAAAGATTTTTTATTATGCTCGTTTCAATTGAAAGGAGGCAAAGTAAAAAAATAAATTAACCCGGGAACTTTCAAATATCAGGTTTTAGGTTTTTACCCGGAGATGAAGGTTGATAGTTTGTTGGGGAAAGAATTGTTCAAATGAGAAGAAATTGAAATTGGGGAAGTTCCTGAAGTTCAGAGATAGTAAGGTTTTTAGGTTTTATTTTGTTTATGTTTCTATAAGTTTTGTTTTTGGCAATTATAGATTTTGTTTTTCTTTCATTTTTTATATATTCTTGTTGGATAATTAATTAATCTAACTTAACAATAATGAAAACGATCCTTAACATTCCTGTGATATTTATTATCGAGTTTTGACCTCTTCAATTTAAGAAGAATCAAAACTTGAAACATAATGGAAACCTTTCCTCTATCTATTTATCATGCTTTGATAAATGGAATTCATATCTGTATAAGTGCGTTTTGCCCAGTCGGATGAAGTATAAAGCTTTGTTTAAGGGTGAAACTGAAGTCTGGTTTTAGTTTATAAAAGATAAACTAAGTTCATTTTGAAGAATTATATCAATAAAATATCAATTGTTACAAATTCGTAGTTATGAAGATGTTAAACTTTTATCGAAAAAAAGTGTTGTCGTACGTTGTTTCGGCTTCAATGCTTTTCCTTTTGTTTCTTTCGTGTGATGATGATCAGGAAAGTTCTTCCGGAATATTGCACGATCCATCGAAACCCATTGTGCTTACCTTTTTCTCCCCAACCGAGGGCGGGGCCAAAGATAAGGTACTGCTAAATGGTGAGAACTTTGGCACTGATGCCAGTCAGATTGAGGTATATTTTAACTCAAAGAAAGCAGCTGTTGTTTCTTCCAGTGGAGATCGTATTTATGCTATCGTCCCCCGGCTTCCGGGCGATAACCCGACAATTAAAGTTGTTGTGGGTGAAGATTCGGCAACTTACGATTCAACGTTTCATTACACTCCCCAGGCACAAGTTACTACGGTTACGGGAAATGGAAATACAGCTTTTCTGGAAGGTACGCTCGACCAGGCTCAGGTATATGGAAAGTACCTTGAGTTGGATGCCGAAGGCAACCTCTTTATGTCGTGGCGCGATGGTGGTTCCTGGGGGATTGCCCGGATTAGTGAGAAAGAGAACATCGTTACTCCACTGATTATTGCCAATTCAACTTCTGAGCGTGTGTTGTATGCCAACGGCCTCACTGTAGATCGTGCTACCGGTATTCTTACTGCTTCTCACGAATCAGTTCCGGAAGTGTTTTTCTCGTTTGATCCGCGGGAGGCATGGAATCCACGTCAACGTAACGCCAAGTTTTCAGAATCAGACTATTCTTCTATTGTTTGGAACGACCGTTACGCAAATTTTATTACGTTCAGCGCTTATGACAATCATCTTTACACCCGGTTTCGGGATGGCAAAGTAGCCCGGATTGACCCGGATACCTACGAAGCGGAAATTATCCTACAGGGGCCTTACGGTTCTCAGTACGGACAGGCAATAAACCCCTTAAAGCCCTGGGAACTTTATATAACATTGCATTCCAACGCCAATCCGGTTGAATTCAGACAGGGGATAATGATGCTTGATCTCCGTGATTTGGATAGTAATTTTAAGCGTTTAAATGCGCCGGGAGGAAGTGGCTTTCGTGACGGGCCTGTTGAAGATGCTTTGTTTAACTATCCCAAAGACATCAAATTCGACAATGATGGGAATATGTTTATTGCAGATTATAATAACCATTGTGTTCGGATGCTGTCGGCAGATGGTATAGTCTCAACTGTTGCCGGTCAGCCCGGTACATCAGGGTACAAAGATGGTGGTCCGGTAGAATCGCTGTTTTATCGTCCATGGGGTGTTGCAGTTAATGAACTTGGAGAGATTTATATTGCCGATTGGGGGAATGCTAGGATTCGCAAATTGGTTATCGAATAATTAACATAAATATATAAAATGAAGATCATTCGCATTATGTGCCTGTTGTTATTATGTTTGACGCATATGACTATTTCCGCACAGCAAAGAGAAGAACTAAAAATTGCCGGGAAGGTGGTTGATGAGCATGGCGAGCCACTTCCTGGAGCAACCGTATATGTAAAAGACAGGCCCACTGCAGGAACCTATACGAACGCAGAGGGAGAGTTTAAGATAAATGTAGTATATGGTGACCGTTTGGTATTTACGTTCGTAGGCTACGAACCTGTTGAACACGTTTCAGTGAAACCAACCGATAATTTGCAGATAAAATTAGCATTCAAAGGTGTTGGGCTGGATGAATTTGTAGTTGTGGGACTTGGTGCCAAAGAACGGAAAATCAGTTCGGTAGGAGCCATTTCTTCTATCGATGTTAAAGAACTTCAGGTGCCGGCACGGTCTGTTGCAAATTTGCTTGGAGGGCGGGCAGCCGGTATTATTTCGCTGCAAAGCAGTGGTGAACCCGGAAAAAATATTTCAGAATTTTGGGTGCGTGGTATTGGTACATTTGGAGCCAACAGTAGTGCACTTGTACTTATCGATGGTTTGGAAGGTGATTTGAATACAATCGATCCTGCAGATATTGAGAGTTTCTCAATCCTGAAAGATGCATCGGCAACTGCAGTATATGGAGTTAGAGGGGCAAACGGTGTAGTGTTGGTTAATACCAAGAAAGGTATCGTTGATAAAACTCAAATTACGGCCCGGGCAAATACTACTTTATCCCGGCTTAATCGGTTGCCGGATTATCTCGATGCCTATGAATATGCAAAACTGGCCAATGAAGCCAATATTGTTCGTAGTGGTGCACCTTTGTACAACGAAACCGAAATGGGGATTATTCAAGGAGGATTGGATCCGGATATATATCCCAATGTAAACTGGCAGGATGAGATACTTAATAAAACCTTTTGGTCGCATAGTGTTTATGTTAGCGGTCGGGGCGGAAGTGAAGTTGCCCGATATTTCCTGAGTTTGGGGGCAAACAGTGAAACTGCGGCTTACAAAGTAGAAAAAGGTAGCCCGTACGCGTCAAACGTAGGTTATAATACTTATAATTACCGGATAAACCTGGATCTTAATCTGACCGAGAGTACCAGTGTATATCTGGGGTCAGATGGTTTCTTTTCTCAGCTGAAGCAACCCGGGATGGCAAACACAGAGTATATTTGGAATGCACAGTCTAACCTCACGCCATTATCTATTCCTACCCTATATTCTAATGGGTTGTTCCCTGGGATTGGAGCAGGCGCCCAATCCTCACCTTACGTAATGATTAACCATACCGGTAAAGCCTCAAATGAGTCATTTAAGGGGAAAGCAACTCTGGCTTTAAACCAGGATTTGTCCGCATTATTGGATGGTTTGAAATTCAGGGTACAGGGAGCCTATGACATTCATAGTTACTTTTCTGAACGCAGATCAATCCAACCTGCACTTTACGAAGCTACCGGGCGTAATTACGATGGTTCTCTCATTATGATTGAACGTGTACAGGCAAAACAAGCTTCATACAGTAAATCAACCCGGCAATATCGCAAATATCACCTGGAGGCAGTTTTCAATTATGATAAGGTTTTTAATGAAGACCATCGTACTTCAGCTTTATTGTATTACTATCTCAGTGATGCTAAAGATACAAATGATGCAACCAGTAACCTGGAAGCTATTCCGTTGCGTTATCAGGGGCTTTCCAGTAGGTTGACATATGGATTCCGAGATACGTATCTGCTGGATGTAAACTTTGGCTACACCGGATCCGAAAACTTTCAACCAGGCAAACAGTATGGGTTTTTCCCTTCAGTTGCGATAGGTTGGGTGCCCACTAGTTATGGTAACCTCTAAAAATTAGTTTTATGAAGCATGTCTATTCTTCTGTTAATGAAGTTGCCATCCATTTTCAATCATCATTTTCCTTTTCGTTCAATTTTCAGCCATAATTTCATTGGTCT
>JBKEDN010000010.1:0-33242 GCA_047975435.1 Draconibacterium sp.
GAATCGCTGAGAAAAGGAATTTTAAAAAATGAAAATTAAATTTTTTGTATAATTGCACCTTCTCTCAAAGTGGCACGGTTTCAACCGAAATGTGTGGCACGGTCAGACCGAAATCGCCAAGGCGTTTTCTCAAATTCTTCGCTTACAAGTTCAACCGAACTAATCTGCTCATATTTAGGTAACTCCGCATTCGTTTTTTTACGATTTTCCTCCATAATCCCAGGCAAATCTTCTTGTTTTATGTGATCTGCCCCCATTGCCTCAGAATCGGGATAAACCAAAGCCGTCAGCTTCCCCTTTCTGTCAACAACCACGCATTCTGCCACATAGCTCTGGCCTCCCATTTTTGCTTCAATCTCTTCGGGATAAATATTCTGACCGGACGCCCCGAGAATCATATTCTTTGAACGTCCTCGAATAAAAATAAAATTGTTTTTGTCAATAATACCCAGATCTCCTGTTTTCAGCCAGCCATCATCGGTAAATGAGGCTTTTGTTTCCACCTCGTTTTTATAATAACCCAACATTACGTTTTCGCCCTTAACCTGAATTTCACCAACAACATTGTAGGGATCTTCCGAATCAATTCTTACCTCCATTCGATCAACCAAAGCCCCGGCCGAACCGGTTGCCGTTTCATTCCAGGCTGCATAGCTGATCAATGGACCACATTCGGTCATTCCGTAACCAATCGTAAAAGGGAATTTAATTCGTTTGAAGAATTTTTCCACATCGTTACTTAAAGGCGCTCCGCCAATTACAATTTCAAAAAAACGTCCTCCAAACGTGGCAATCATTGTTTTTCTGATCTTACTTAAAATCAACGAAGAAATTCCCGGGATACCCAAAAGAATTTTCATGGAAGTTTTTTCTACCACCGGTTGTATCTTCTTTCTGTATATTTTCTCAATAATCAAGGGTACCGAAAGAATAAGATGAGGTTGGATTTCGCCAAATGCTTTTGTAATAACTGCAGGAGTTGGCATTTTATTCAGAAACGAAATGTGGCAACCCAACGTAATAGGAAACAGAAACTCGAACAACAAACCGTAAACATGGGCCATTGGAAGAAAAGAAACAATGCGGTCGCCTGCATTAAGCGGCATATGTTCAATCGCATAAATAATATTTGAATACAAGCTTCGAACAGGTATCATGACCCCTTTTGTAAACCCGGATGTTCCGGATGTATAGGAAATCATACACAAATCTTCACTTTCCCAATCCGAAAAACTAAAAGAAGCTTTATTCAGGTTATTTTCTTTATAATACTGAAAGCCATCTGCCAGCTTGTAAGAAAGATTTTCGTCTTTAGCGGTATGCATACTAAAATCATCCAGAACAACAATCCCCTTTAAATGAGAAGAATAGGTCAAGTCTATTTTTTCCAATTGCAAACGGGTACAAAAAATAAGCTTCGATTCTGAATGGTTAATAATGTGATTGGTATCGTTCTCATTAAAATCAGGAAGAATCGGAACAATTACCATTCCTGAAGATAAAGCTGAAAGAAAAACTGCGCCCCAATTGGAAGAATTGCGTCCCAACAGAGCGATTTTATCTCCGGGCTGTAGGCCGGCAAGCTGGTAAAACAAATGCAGCGATTTTATAATCGTACCAACTTGTTTAAAGGTGTAAGTTTCTCCACCATAATCGGAAAAAACGGGGCGATCCCAGTTCTTTAAAAAAGCTTCATTATAAAGTGTTGCCAGGTTTTGATCTTTCATTATCATCTTTTGTTAGATGGGTTTGAAATAAGTCTGATAAATACTTATCCGTTCGCCTGCCACAAATTAAACTACAGGTATAACAATTTAAAAACAGCGCTTATTTCTTCCCTTTTTGAGTTTGACTAAAATAGTCAATTCTGGCAAAAAAACAGTTGTTCAGGGATAAAAGCTATAATGGCATAAAGAATGGCCGTGATCTCAGGAAGCTAAAATGAAAAAAGCCGACCCCGTCGGGCCGGCTATCTCGGCACCTTGCTCTGCTTTAATTTTTTGTTTAACTATTTACGATGCTTTAAGGGACAGTGAAGGACAGCTTCTAAGAGTGTATTTAAATAGTCGCGGGATTGGGAAATAATCAGCTAAAGCTTATTGAACAAGGATCAATAATGTGGGAGGGTAATATTTTTGTTTTCTGTTTCCCAGGAAATAAAGAACTTTATTGAACTCGTTACAATATTAAAAAAAAAGTATTTGCCATTTTTTGTTGATGAATATATGGTTGGGTTTAACGGATAAACGGTACATTTCAATTTGTAAATGGTAATTCTAGTTCAGCCTTAATCAATAATGGGAAGAACCAAAATAATCCGTGCTCCGGGATTTTCTTCCCCGGGATAAAGTTCTTCTTCCATTATTTCGGCATCAATTTTATACTTGTCCCCCAAAAGCTTTATTCGTTTCTTTGTTAAAGAGGAAGAGATATTTAAACTGTTTTTTGATTGCGCAAATGCGCGTGTTTTCGTAAAGCCAATACCATTGTCCTCAACCAATATCCGAATACTTTTTTCGCCAACATACTCAAAGATAATTTTGATAATACCTTTCCCGGGTAGCGGAGAAATTCCGTGCCAGATTGCATTTTCCACAAATGGCTGAATGATCATGGAAGGAATATTGTAATCATCGCTTTCAAGTCTTTCATCCAGTTCAATTGAATAATCAAATTTTTGATCTAATCTGAATTGCTCCAGTTCAATGTAATTTCTTAGCCGCTCAATTTCTTCATCCAATAAAACTGAATTGGATTTGATTGAATTCATGGTTTGCCTGATTAACCGGGCAAACCGTGAAAGATAACTCCCTGCTTCTTCAGGCTTATTTTCCAAAAGAAACTTTTGAATAGAACCCAGCGAATTAAAAATAAAATGTGGGTTCATCATCGACTGGAGTGCCCGGTGCTCAATGGTAGCCAACTGGTAATCTTTTTCGCGTGCCTTAATTTGCTGGCGATAATATTCCCGAATAATCAGAAATCCAATAAGAAGCACAAGCAAGGCAACAACAATTTTGGTAATCAGCCGCTGCCACAAAGTTGGAATTACTTTTACCGGAAGTTCAATCGTATCGCTGTATTCTTCCATGTTTTTACGCGACTTCAGTTTAAAAATATAGTTCCCGGGCTCCAGGTTCAGATATACAACCTGCGTTTCGGTGCCTGTTATCCAGCTTTTGTTAACGCCCTCAAGCATATAGGCATAATTGGAGGGTATGGAAGAGAAGTTAAAACTCGAAAATTCTATATTCAGCCGGTTCTTATTTTTAAACGACACTGCACCTTTAGTGATATCCACTTCTTCATCGTCGAGCAATACTTTTGCAAAATAGGGCTTGATTGGCTGGTATGTTGCATTTACACATTCTTTCACCGGAATAATGGTCATTCCATCGTCTGAGCCAACAAATAGTTTATCGTCGTTTACAAAAATGTCGTTAATATTATGGAATTCGTTGTTTAACCTGTTTAATTCAATTTGAATCCCTTTTATCGCCTGGAGTGGATTGTTGATAAAGTAAATTGTTTTTTCGGTAAAAAAGAACAATGTTTTGTCGTAATAAACCATATCCCGAATCCGAAAATCAACCTGGTTACGTAAATCTCCCAATACGTCATAAAATTTTCCCTGGTGCTGAATATACATATCATTCCCAATCAAGTTGAAAATTTCACTTTCCTTATCAAGTATTATGTGTGACGTTATGTATCGGCCATTGAACTGGTTATATATATTTACGGGAGTAACTTTGCCGTTTTTATCCACTAAAAAGTTTGAAGCGGCATTTACAACCAGTTGATTGCTGTTATCTATAAAAAAATTATTGATCCTTCCATCGTCAAACTCCCAATGTGCCGAAGAATCATTCTGAAGATTTAACCGAATTATATAATCATAACTAAAGGAATAGAAGACTTTTTCTGTTTTATCAATTGCCGACTTTTTCACAACAAAATTAGATCTTCGTCTTTTTTTAAACTCAACAGTCTTTTCCTGTTTATTAAAATCGGGATCTTCATAAGTATATAAACGGGTCATTCTTCCATGAGCCAGAAGACTATTATCTTTAAGATAGTACAATGTTGCCAATTCTGATTCTTCAAACAAATTCTTACTTCTGTAAATATCGCTTCCGTTTATAAAATAGATGCTCTCTCCGTTTGTAGCCCAGAGTCCTTCTGACGATGAGTTAGCAAAACCTGTAATTCCCTCACCATTGAAATTCTCGGTTCCTAAAAACGTATATCTGACTATATCGCGGTTTATTTTGTATATTCCTTTGTTGGAACCTGTCCAGATATTATTCTCGCTATCCAAAACAAAATTCTGAGGAGCTTCGATATTTAGATACAATAATTGTTTTTGGCCTTGATAACAATAAACTCCTTTATCAAAAAGTGACACCCAAACCAAACCATCTTCATCGATCAAAATGGCATTTACAAACCTGCTTCCAACATTCAGAAAGTTTCTTTTTACCAGTTTAAAATCTCTGAACAAACTAATATTCCCATCCGTATCAACCGAAAAAACTTCGTGGTTATTGCCGGGGAAAACCCGGGCCTGTGACATCGGCAAGTCATAATGGGCAAGCATCTCGTTAAGATTTTCCATCTCATAATTTCCGGAAGACGACCACAGGTAGAAGTGATTCTCCGGAGTTTCATCCATGTACAGGTTGTTGACAGAACTTTTATTGACAATACTCAAGTTGGTATAATCAATATATTTTAGGTTTTTAACGGCTGTAACTTCAGAATTTACATTGTAAAAGTAGATGGTAGAGTCTGAGGTTTGAAGAAAATCGTGATACATAAAAGTGGTTCTCACATCTTTCAAAAAAGGGTCAGTAACTTCATTATGAATTTTATTGTTGAAATAAAAATTTACTGATCCGTCCAGGTTTAAAAACCACAAACGCCCTTCCATATCCTCTTTAATGCGGATAACCATATTATAGCTCAAACCATCGTCTTCCGAGATGACCAAAAAATTAAGCCCATCGTAACGAATCACTCCCTTATCGGTGCCAAACCACATAAATCCGCGGCTGTCTTTTTCTACACAGTAGATTTTACTGGTAGGTAAGCCATCCGTAACCGAATAATTGGTGACAAAAGGATTTTGGCAAAAAGAATTAGTTATGTGGAGGAATAAAAAAAGCAGTATAAAAAGATAGTTTCGCACTAATCGACTGATTTTGAGAAATAACCTACCGCCTCTTTGAACTCAATAGCTCTTCTCCTTGATATTGCTAATTTAGTATTATCATCTAAAATTGCATAAGCCCCCTGGTAACTTGAGAATCCTTTCAGGTATTTCATGTTGATGATGGTGGATTTGTGAATTCGGAAAAAAACCGTTGGATCCAAAATCTTTTCAAATTCGCCTAAGGATTTACTCGATACTATTTTTTCGAGCCCTGAAATGTGGATAATACAATAATTGGCATCCGCTTCCAGATACCTGATTTTTTCGGTATCAATAATCTGAAACCCGAATTTTTCAACCACCGTAATCCTCTTCGGGAAATCGATCCCCGCGCTGGTTTGCATTGCCAGGTTCTCCAACGATTCGCCATAAGTTTGCTGCATCATCTCGTTCTGCCTGCGAAGATCGAGGTGTGAAGTAGCCTTAGCAACCGCCTCTTTTAACTCCATCGGATCAATGGGTTTCAAAAGGTAATCAATGGCATTTGCCTTAATGGCCCGTAACGCATATTCTTCATATGCCGTGGTAAAAATAATGGCATAATTCTCTTTCGGAATCGAGGAAAGAAATTCAAATCCATTTTCTCCGGGCATTGAAATATCCAGAAATATCAGATGCACATCAAATCTCTTCAACAATTCACGACCAGTAGAAGCAGACCCCGCAGCTCCACAAATATTAATTTCAGGACAATAGCGCTCAAGCAATAGTTGAAGGGCTTGCTGAACATTAACTTCGTCGTCGATTATTATAGCGTTATATGATGTCATTTTATGACAAATATAGGATTAATCAGAAAAAACAGAACGTATATGAATTAACGGTATAAAAGTAGTGATGAACGTAGCAATTTAGTTAATAAACGGTCATTTTCAATATTTTAAACAAGCATGCACTTCTGGATAAAACTGGAAGACGAAACAGAAATCAATACTCTTCAGATAAAAGACGAGCACGCCCAAATAACCAATCAGGAAGAAGAAATTTCACCAAAATTTGCCGTAAAAGGGAATCTCCTGGAAATTAACTATCTCGATTTTTCTAAAACAGGAATGAAACTAGATGTTTACGACGATGAAACAAACCAGTTGCTTTATTCCCAAAATCTTGATCCGGAGTTTACGGGTCATAAAGTCTATGATTTGTCGGAGTTTAACCCTGGTAAATCTGATGCAGTTTTAGAAAACGGCGATCAGGCGTATGATTTTAGTTTCAGCTTATAAACAACTATGCAAGCTTTTACAAAGCGAATCTTTACGGGTTCGTTTTTTGGGTTCGGCAATTTAATCGTGGTATTTTACGCAGATTAAAACCGCTGGTTCCTATTTATAACGGTATGTGTATGAAACGGGTCAGTCGGCATAGGGTGTCATTGTCGGCACAACAAGGCCGGTAGCAGTAAGCTGACAGCGCTGCAAGCTTGCACCGGTTCTGCCCTGTTTTATCCCTTTTGCCAGGTGTTCGGCTTTTTTATACGATTTCAACGTTAAAATTAATCTTAGCATTCAAGGCTCTAAATACTTTTAAGATAGTCTCAAATCTTGCATCTGTCAGATTATTCTCAATCTTTGAAATTTGTGCCTTTTTTACGCCAACTAATTCTCCTAATTGAGCTTGAGTTAAATGTCTTTCTTCTCTAATCTCTCTAATTTTTTGACCTAAAATGTCTAAGCGCAATTCTTCTTCAAAAGCATCTCTTTTTTCAGTGCCTATTTCTCCAATATGTTTATCAATCATATCGTCGAGACTAACTTTTTTTAATTTATCGCTTTTCATTGTCTTTCATTTTTTGTTCAAAATATTGTTTTCTAATTTCCTCAGCTCTTTGAATTTCACTCTGTGGTATTTTCTGAGATTTTTTAACAAATCCGTGAGTCGCTAAAACTAGAGTTGTTTCTTTTTCTGTCTTATCCCAAAATGCTAATAATCTGTACTGATTTTTATTGTATTTTGTCCTAAACTCCCAAATAAAATTAGTCAGCTTTTTAAATAATTCGGGATGGTTGACTATTTGAGCTTTTCGTGCATTATAGTAAATCTTTTCTCTAGGTTTATCATCAAGGGATTCTAAGAAATTAATAGCTTCGCTAAGTAAATCAACTTTAAAATTCTTATTCATCCACTTTTGTAGCAAATATAGCAGTTTCCTTTAAAAGAAACAAAACTAATATTGCATGCTCCTTTAAGCTGACACCTAACTCTCTTTTCTCTGTAATACCCGACCAATTTTAATGCAATCATTAATAACAGCAAACAAGATAATCGCCAATGCGCAATCGGTAGGCTGGTTCAAAATTAGTCAGCTTTTTAACATTGGAAATATCGGGAAATTTTTGAAGTGAACGGATTTTTATGTGAATTTTCTTTTTCTGTTCAGGGCTGATTCGTTTTAAATCCTTGATGGTTGATTTGCGAATTCTAATCTCCAATCCTTCATTCCTGTAAATACTTATCGCTTACCAAGCACAAAAATAATACAAACAAAAGCCGGCTCCTTTCGGAACCGGCTTTGTTATATCATTTGAATTCTAATATTCTAACCTTCGAATCCTCTAATCTTCCTTATAGGCTTCGATCAAAATCTCGAGGATTTTTTTACCGGCACCGGCCACGCTGGTACCCGGGCCAAAAATGGCAACCGCACCTGCATCGTACAAGTATTGGTAATCCTGTGCCGGAATTACACCACCGCAAATCACCATGATGTCGTCGCGACCCAGTTTTTTAAGCTCTTCGATAATGGCCGGAACCAAGGTTTTGTGTCCGGCAGCCAGTGAAGAAACCCCCACCACATGCACGTCGTTTTCAACGGCTTGCTTGGCTGCCTCTTCCGGAGTCTGGAACAGCGGTCCCATGTCCACGTCGAAACCAAGGTCGGCATAACCGGTAGCAACTACTTTTGCCCCGCGGTCGTGTCCGTCCTGACCCATTTTTGCAATCATGATACGAGGCTGGCGACCTTCCATTTCGGCAAATTGTTTGGCCAGCTCCTGAGCCTCTTTGAACTCTGATTTATCTTGTGCTTCTGATTTATACACGCCTTCAATAGTTCTGATTACAGCTTTATAACGTCCTGCAATTTTTTCGCAGGCATCTGAAATTTCACCCAAAGATGCACGTTTTTTCGCAGCTTCGATTGAAAGTGCGAGCAAATTACCTTTTCCGGTTTCAACGGCTTTTGTAATGGCTGCCAGCGCTTCCTGCACTTCAGCTTCGTTACGTTCGGCACGCAGTTTATTCAACCGCTCGATCTGAGATTTACGAACTGCAGTGTTGTCGATATCCAGAATGTCGATCGGATCTTCTTTCTCAAGACGGTATTTGTTGATACCCACGATAGTTTGTGAACCACCGTCGATACGTCCCTGAGCACGTGCTGCAGCTTCTTCGATACGCATTTTCGGAACACCGGTTTCGATGGCTTTTGCCATACCACCCAGTTTTTCAACTTCCTCAATAAGCGCCCAGGCTTTTTGTGCCAGTTCGTGTGTCAAAGCTTCAACATAGTACGAACCTGCCCACGGGTCGGCCGAGCGACAGATTTCAGTTTCCTGCTGAATATATAACTGTGTGTTACGTGCAATACGGGCCGAGAAATCGGTCGGCAATGCAATCGCCTCATCCAGTGCGTTGGTGTGCAAACTCTGGGTGTGTCCCAGTGCTGCAGCCATCGCTTCAATTGCAGTACGTCCTACATTGTTGAACGGATCCTGCTCGGTCAGCGACCAACCTGAGGTTTGCGAGTGCGTACGCAGCGCCATCGATTTTGGATTTTTCGGGTTGAACTGTTTCACCAGTTTCGCCCAGATCATACGAGCCGCACGCATTTTAGCGATCTCCATGAAGTGGTTCATACCAACTGCCCAGAAGAACGACAAGCGTGGCGCAAATGCATCGATATCCAAACCAGCTTTCACACCGGTACGGAGGTAATCCAAACCGTCGGCCAGCGTGTATGCCATTTCAATGTCGGCAGTAGCACCGGCTTCCTGCATGTGGTAACCTGAAATCGAGATCGAATTGAACTTCGGCATGTGCTGCGAAGTAAATTCGAAAATATCGGCGATGATCTTCATTGAAAATTCCGGCGGGTAAATGTATGTGTTACGCACCATGAATTCTTTCAGAATATCGTTCTGAATTGTTCCTGAAAGTTGTTCCAGGGTAGCGCCCTGTTCCAGACCGGTTACAATGTAAAAAGCCAATACCGGAAGCACAGCTCCGTTCATGGTCATCGATACCGACATTTTATCGAGCGGGATCTGGTCGAAGAGTATCTTCATATCCAGGATCGAGTCGATAGCCACACCGGCTTTACCAACGTCACCGATCACACGTGGGTGATCCGAGTCGTATCCGCGGTGCGTTGCCAGGTCGAATGCCACTGACAAACCTTTCTGACCTGCCGCAAGGTTACGACGGTAGAAAGCATTCGATTCTTCAGCAGTAGAAAAACCTGCGTACTGACGAATCGTCCACGGACGCATGGCGTACATTGCAGAATACGGTCCGCGAAGGTATGGTGCCAAACCTGCTGCGTAGTTCAGGTGCTCCATGCCTTCAAGGTCTTCCTTGGTGTAAACCGGTTTTACCGGAATTTGCTCCGGCGTTACCCAGTCTTTTTTGATATTATTTTTTGCAGTCCATTCGGTCAGATCTTTCTGCGCCGCCGCTGCTTTTATATTTATGTCTTTAAAATTCGGTTTCATAATTTTTTTGTTTTAAACACGAAGACACAAAGTCACGAAGGTTAAAAATAACCGTTGATTTTGCGTTTAATGCCTTGTTTGATTAATGGAACATTGAAATTAATTAAATAACCGAGTCTCATATCTGCCAGTTTCATATATGTTAAAGTTTGTACTTCATGAACCGGCAACAGAACCTCTACGGCTTTCAATTCAATCACAATTTCTTTTTCAACTAAAATATCAATGAAGAAGTCTTTCTGAAGTTCCTTTCCCTTATAAATAACCGGGAGTTTAACCTGTCTTTCAACTAAAAGACCTCTACTTTGTAATTCTTCAACAAGACAAATTTCATAAACTGATTCAAGCAAACCAGGTCCAAGCTCTGAATGTACCTCAAAAGCAGCATCCACAATTTGTTTCCCAACTTTTTCTATTTCAGTTTTTGAAAGCATCTCTGTTCTCTTTTAACACGAAGGCACTAAGCCACTAAGTTTATTTTAATTTGTCTTTGTGTCTTCGCGTCTTTGTGTTCATATCTCAGTTTTTAAACACGAAGCCCCTAAGCCACTACGAAAATTTTAAGCTGAAATTCAACAGTATTTATTTTGGCTGTTTTATTCATTTTAATCTTTCTCATATTCATCTTTGTGTCTCTGTGTCTTAGTGTTCAGACTATATTCCAAGTTTTCCCTGATACGACTTTAAATCTTCCAAAATATTGCTTTTCACGTGAATGAAATTGGTGATGCCTTTTTCTTTCAGCTCATCTGCGCAGGCAGGAGCTCCGGCAATTACCAGGATTTCATCGTTGAGTTGCTCTGCAACTTTTGGGGCAATTTCGGCATATTCATCATCCGAACTACAAAGAACAACAATTTCGGCACCGGCTTTTTTGGCTGCTGCAACACCTTCTTCAACCGTTGCAAATCCGTTATTATCTGCAACATCAAAACCGGCAACGGCAAAGAAGTTACAGCTAAACTGAGCACGTGCTTTACGGAAAGCGAGGTTACCCATAGTCAACATGAACGCCAACGGACGTTTGTTTTCCTGAGCGTACATATCGGTTGTGTAACGCAGTGCTTCGAACGCCTGTGATTCACGGTAAGGTTTCAAAGTTTCCACTTCGGCACCTTCAGCAGTCAGATCGATCGGTTCAAACAATGAACCATCGAAACCGGGCTTCATTTTCTCGGTGAAATTCGGGAATTGGTTGGTTCCCAAAATATTGTCGCGGCGCTGGGCAACTCGTTTATCGCGTTCGGCAGCCATCGCTTTAATTGAACTTTGAACAAATCCTTCTTTGAAAGCAGCAATAAAACCACCTTTGTCCTGAACTGCAAGGAACAGTTTCCAAGCCTCGTCAGCAATCGATTCAGTCAGTGTTTCGATGTAATAAGAACCGGCTGACGGATCGGCAATTTTGTTAAGGTGCGATTCTTCCTGTAACAGGATTTGCTGGTTTCGTGCAATACGTTCCGAGAACTCGGTTGTGTCTTCGTAAACCGCGTTAAACGGAAGTACAGTAAGCGAATGTGCACCACCCAAAGCAGCAGACATGGCTTCGGTTTGTGTACGAAGCATATTCACATACGGATCGTAAACTGTTTTGTTGTAACGGTTAGTTTCGCTGTGAACAATCATTTTTGCCGAACACTTGCATTCCGGTCCGTAGGCTTCCACAATTTTCGACCACAGTAAACGGCCTGCGCGCAGCTTGGCAATTTCCATGAAATAGTTGTTTCCAACTCCCATGTTGAATTTAATTGTTTTTGCAGCATCGTCGATCGAAACACCTGCTTCGGTCAATGCAGTTAAATACTCGGCACCTTCTGCCAGTGCAAATGCCAGTTCCTGAACAACCGAAGCACCGCTATTGGCAAAGAATTTACCATGAACAGCAATCGTTCTGAAGTTCTTAACTGCTTTTGCTTTTTCTACCACTGTTTTCAGTTTCGAAAGTGCACCTTCTTCAAGAATGCCTTTCAAAACAAAAGAACCAATCGGGTCGGTTGCAGTTGAAGCCATTACTTTATCGTTGTCCCAGCTTCCTGCTGAAACATGGTCGACAAACAATTCTGCCAAATTACAATCATCGCTTGGGCAAACCAGGTTTACTTCGGCGGCTTCCAGACAAATGTCTTTTAACAGCACCGCCAGGTTTTCTTTTGTTACCGAACAGCAGTCGTTAAACAAGAAACCCAGCGAAGTAACGCCTTTTCCCAAAACGGTGATTGCCTTTTTGTTGGCGGCCTCAAAATCGCTCACAAAAATGTTTTGACGGATCAACCAGTAGTTGCTGGTTTTATTGTTTCCCCGCACATAAGGAAATTCACCCGGTAAGTTTTCCAGGTATGCTTTCCCGGCGAGGTTCTCCTGACGGTAATACGGACGCACCTTGAAACCCTCGTAGGTCTTCCAAACCAGTGCACGCTCGTAATCTTTGCCTTTTAAATCGGCAATAATTTTAGCTTCCCACTCTTCTGTTGTTACAGGCTTAAAATCAGCGAAAAGCTTTTTATCTTTTTCTGCCATGTTGAAAGTTGTTTTTTTTGAAAATCGTGCCGCAAAATTAAGGGTTTTAGCTGATTGAGAGAGAGAAAGCCCTTTGTTTTTCAAGAATATTAACAAAAATCATATTTCGGGAAAGCCTGCTTAATATTTGCTTAATCTTGACTTCTGTTCATTCAATAAAAAACAAATCAATCTCACAAATCCCTATTTCATCACCCAAAAGCAAGGTGTTGAAAAAACATTAATTTACAAACAATTACATACTCAATGCATTAGCACCATTGCTTTTGTTAATTATTGCAAAAAGGTTATAATGCTCTTTTTTCGCGCTAAAATTTCACTCTAATTTTCATAAATTGCATGCTTGTAACTGAAAAAGGAAGATGGAAAAGCTAAGTTGGACAAAGGATATTTTTGGGTCGAAGCTTGAAATCAGGCAGGGTAAGAGCAAAATAGGAAGCATTAACTGGGACAATATGCTCAGTTCGCAGGCGCAGGCCATGATTAACGGGAAACTGTTTACGCTTAACCGCGAATTTTTTCTTTCGAAGCTGGAAATTTATGATTCCAACAGCCAGGCACTGCTCGGAACCATTATGATCAACTTTTTTAATACCCGCAGCGATGTACTGATTAATGGAAAACGTTTTGAATTGGAAATCAAAAACTTCTGGCAATCGCGGTGGTCGTGGAAATTTAATGGCAATGACATTATCAGTTACACTTCTCACGAGTTTGTAACCAAAGACAAAGGCACCATTGAACTGGCAGCGCCCATTAACGACGAGGTGGAAATCCTAATCCTTTTAGGGCTGTTTGTGCGCAACCAGTTTATTCTTTTTATGTTGCTGATTTTGTTAATTGTTATTTTGATTATCGTTTAAACAAAAACCGCCCCTGCGTACAGAAACGGTTTAAATATAATGGAGTAAGTTTTCTACCCGCTTGAGCGGCAAGAAACCTTACGGAAAAGCACCAACGCAATGTTGGCACTTGTATTTTTATCTAATTTCTGATCCGTTTTTCACCTTTTTATCGGGCGAAACAATTGACAGCGATCCATCGGTATTTTCGGCACAAAGGATCATTCCCTGCGATTCGATGCCTTTTAGTTTTTTGGGTGCCAGGTTTACTAAAATCGAAACCTGTTTACCAATCAGTTCTTCGGGCTGGTAGTATTCTGCAATTCCGGAGACCACTGTTCGTTTGTCAATACCGGTATCGATTGTAAGTTTTAGCAGCTTCCTGGTTTTAGCCACTTTTTCGCATTCGATAACTGTTCCGGCACGGATATCCATTTTGGCAAAATCATCAAATTCGATGTTTTCTTTCGCAGGAGCTGCTTTTGCTGATGCTGCTTCGTTGGCTTTTTTTGTGTTTTCCAGTTTCTGAAGCTGTGCTTCAATCACACTGTCTTCAATTTTCTCGAAAAGCAGTTCGGGCTTGTTTACCTTATGGCCAACCGGCAGTAATTCGATACTTCCTAAATGTTCCCAATCCATTTTTTCCAGGTTCAGGAAGCCGCGTAGTTTTTCCATACTGAAAGGCAGAAAAGGCTCCAGGCAAATGGTTAAATTGGCGGTTATCTGCAAACAAACATTCAGGATAGTTTTTACCCGTTCCGGATCGGTTTTTACCACTTTCCAGGGCTCTTCGTCGGCCAGGTATTTATTTCCCAAACGCGCCAGGTCCATTGCATTTTTTAAAGCTTCACGAATCCGGAAATTATCCAGGCTTTTCTCCACATCGGCTTTTATGGTTGAAATGGAAGCCAGTGTTTCTTTGTCAAAATCCGAGAGTTTCCCGGCTGCCGGAATTACTCCGTCGTAATATTTTTGTGTTAGCACGAGTGCGCGGTTCACAAAGTTGCCCAGCACTGCTACCAGCTCGTTATTATTACGTGCCTGAAAATCTTTCCAGGTAAAATCGTTGTCTTTTGTTTCCGGTGCATTGGCGGTAAGTACATATTTCAGCACATCTTCTTTCCCCGGAAATTCTTCGAGGTATTCATGCAACCAAACCGCCCAGTTTCGCGAAGTGGATATTTTATCGTTTTCCAGGTTCAGAAACTCATTGGCCGGCACATTATCCGGCAGGTTGTAAGTTCCCTCTGCTTTCAGCATAATCGGGAAAATGATACAGTGAAAAACAATGTTGTCTTTACCGATAAAGTGCAACATCCGTGTTTCCGGGTCTTTCCAGTAAGTTTCCCATTCCGGGGTCAATTCCTTAGTAGCCGAAATATAACCGATCGGCGCATCAAACCAAACGTACAATACTTTTCCTTCGGTACCTTCCACCGGAACCGGCACACCCCAGTCGAGGTCGCGGGTTACGGCACGTGGTTGCAAGCCGCCGTCGATCCACGATTTCACCTGCCCGTACACATTCGGCTTCCATTCTTTATGCCCTTCCAGAATCCACTCACGCAACCACGGTTCGTACTGATCGAGCGGCAAATACCAGTGTTTGGTTTCCTTTAAAACCGGCTGGTTTCCGCTGATGGTCGAGGTTGGGTTGATTAATTCAGTTGGACTAAGCGAGGTCCCGCAGCTTTCGCACTGGTCGCCATACGCTTTTTCGAAGCCACATTTAGGGCAGGTTCCGATAATGTAACGGTCGGCCAAAAACTGTTTGTTCTCTTCATCATAATACTGCTCCGATGTTTTTTCAATCAGCTTGCCGGTATCGTATAGTTTTCTGAAAATTTCGGAAGCCGTTTCATGGTGGATTTCCGAGCTGGTACGAGAATACACATCAAACGAAATTCCCAGTTTCTGAAACGATTCTTTGATAATATTGTGGTAACGATCAACGATAACCTGCGGCGTAACCCCTTCATTTTTAGCCTTAATTGTGATGGGAACCCCGTGCTCGTCGGAACCGCCAATCATAATCACGTCTTCCTTTTTTAAGCGAAGGTAACGTGCATAAATATCAGCCGGTACATAAACTCCGGCCAGGTGACCTATATGAATCGGGCCATTGGCATATGGTAGCGCGGTGGTTATCAGCGTACGTTTGAACTTACTCATTCTGAATTATTTTGAAGATTCTTTGATTTCTGTTTCAGGGGTGCAAAGATAATAAAAAGGAGCAGCTTTGAGATCGGATTAAAAAGCAAATTTTGGTACAATTCTCCACTTATCTTTTGGATATTTGAGCATTCCGTTAACTTCGCTGTTTTAATCGGATATGGCACAATTCACCCACATTATTTTCGACCTCGACGGTACCCTGACCGACAATACCCGGGGAATTATTAACTCGTTGAAATATGCACTTAACCGCATGAAAATCGACGATTACCCGGAAAATCTTCTGGACGGTTTTATTGGGCCACCGTTGCAATGGGGCTTTAGCCAGTTGTTCGGGATGAACGAACGAAACACCAAACTGGCCGTGGAATTCTTTAGGGAATATTACAGCCAAAACGGGTGGCACCAGAATGTTCCTTACGATGGAATCCTGGAAATGATGGCAGAACTCGACCACCTCGGAAAACGAATGTACATTGCTACTTCCAAACTCGAAAAATTTGCCGTTCAGATTATGGAACATTTTGAAATGGACAAATACATCCTTCAACTAAAAGGAGCCGATTACAATGGAGAGAAAGCCACTAAAGCACAAATAATCACCGATCTGCTACAAATGCAACAATTAATGCCCTCTGAAGAGATTGTAATGGTGGGCGACACGTTGTTCGATATTGAAGGTGGAAAACAAAACGGTTTGTCAACCATTGCGGTTGCCTATGGTTTTGGGAAAGAGGAAGAGCTAAAAGCAGCACAACCCGACTTTTACGCAGAAGACGTGGATGAACTCTACGAATTACTGGCCACGTAATTTAAAACTGAACATGATTCAGCAACTATAAAAACAACAGAGATGTTAAAAAAATTGATTCTCTTTTCACTAATTCTAGGCCTGATTACTTCCTGTGAAAATCAGGGGAAAAAAGATGGAAAAACATTGGAAACACTGAACCAGTATCTTCAGTCTTCTCCCGAAAAAATTCCAGAACTTACAGGCGAAATTTCTGTTGAAGCAGCCTCCACAGCAGAACAGGAAATCCACTCTTTTCTTGAAGGCAAGTTAAAAGCTGAATATAAGTCGGAATGGGACAGCATGAAACTTGTTTTGAACGACAAAGAATTAAAATTCAGATACCGTAAGTTTGGAGAAAAACCACCTCAGGGATGGAGTTTATACATTTCGATGCATGGAGGAGGAAACACTGCCCCTGCGGTAAACGATCAGCAATGGAGAAATCAGATTAACCTTTACCGCCCCAAAGAAGGGATTTACCTGGCGCCACGGGCACCTACCAACACGTGGAACCTTTGGCACGAGCCACATATTGATTTGCTGTTTCAGAAATTGATTGAAATGGCCAATGCTCTTGAAGACATCAACACCAATCGTGTTTATTTAACCGGTTATTCGGCTGGTGGTGACGGAACATATCAGCTGGCACCACGAATGGCCGATCAACTGGCCGCTGCCGCCATGATGGCCGGTCACCCAAATGACGCTTCGCCGCTTGGCTTGCGAAATCTTCCCTTTGCCATTCACATGGGAGGTGATGACGGCGCCTACAACCGCAACAAAATTGCAGCTGAATGGAAAGTCAAACTGGATTCGTTGCAAAAAAACGATCCGAAAGGCTACATTCACGATGTACAAATTCACGAAGGGAAAGGACACTGGATGGACAGGCAAGATACCGTTGCCATCGACTGGATGGCACAATTTACACGTAATCCTTACCCGAAAAAGATAGTATGGAAACAAAGCGGCGTGACACACGATCGTTTTTACTGGCTGGCGGTTCCTGCCGGAAGTGCAAAAAAAGATGCCGAAGTAATTGCATCGGTCGATGGACAAACCATTACCATTGAAAAAGCAGAACCGGTGGACACTTTGTTCATCTGCTTAAACGACAAGCTTATAAACCTTGATCAAAAAGTAAAGGTATTTTATAACAGCCAACTTTTATATGATGCAGTGCCTGTACGAAATGTGGCAAGTATCTGGAAATCGCTTTCAGAGAGGAACGACGAGGAACAGGTGTTTTCTGCACAAATAGACTTACATTTAAACTAAATTCTTTTTATGATTCAGCCTTCACCCATCAAGCCCGGTTCAAAGATCCGTATTGTTTCTCCGGCCGGGAAAATTAGCGACCAGTATGTATTACCAGCTGCCGAATGGCTACAGAAACAAGGTTACCGTGTTGAACTGGGGCAGCATATCTTTTCAAGCTATTTTCAGTTTGCAGGTACCGATGCACAGCGCCTTCATGACTTACAGGAAGCGCTGGACGATCCGGATTGCGATGTGATCCTCTGCTCGCGGGGCGGTTATGGAACCGTGCGTATTATCGACAAACTTGATTTCAGTAATTTTCTTGAAAACCCCAAATGGCTGGTTGGCTTTAGTGATATTACCATTTTGCACTCCTGTATCAATAATTACAACGTGCCCACAATCCACGGTGTTATGCCGCGCTTTTTTATGGATAAAGACGGCAACCCGACTGAAAATCTGCAAACGCTGATGCAATTACTAAGCGGGAAGAATATCCGGTATTCAATACCATCAGAAGCAGCCAACCGGAAAGGAAAAGTAAAAGCCGAACTGGTAGGCGGAAACTTATCAATTATCAGTAGTTTGCAGGGAACAATTTACGATTTGGATACCGATGGAAAGATACTTTTCCTGGAAGATATTGATGAATATTTATACCATACCGACCGGATGATGCATCAATTGTTATTAAGCGGAAAACTGGATAAGCTTGCCGGACTTATTCTGGGTGACTTTACGGATATGAAAGACAATGAATCGCCGTTTGGGAAAACGGTTCAGGAGATTATCTCTGATGCCGTGGAAGATTTCTCATACCCGGTTTGTTTTGGGTTTCCTGCCGGACACGATAAACGAAACCTTGCGCTGATATTTGGAAAAGAATGGGAAATGAATGTTGACGACCAGCATGTAACTTTGAACTCTAAACTTTGAACTCTAAACTTTTGAGCGTATGGTTAGCACCCGTGAATTAGGAGATATTGCAGAAGGATTGGCTGTACAACACCTTGAAAAACTAGGTTATCAGATTTTAGACCGCAACTGGTACTACGGTCATCTCGAACTTGATATTGTTGCCCGCGATGGCGATGAGCTTGTAATTGTTGAAGTAAAAGCGCGCTCCGGCTTACGTTACGAACATCCTTCGGAAGCGGTTACCAACACCAAAATAAAACGAATTGTTGAAGCTGCCGACGCTTATATTATCGAGAGGAATATTGAATCAGACACCCGTTTTGATGTGATAACCGTAATTTTTGCTGATCAGAAATTTGAACTGGAGCATTTCAAAGATGCGTTTTATCCTACCATGTAAACAAATCAACAATCCCGGGCTTTCCACGCTGCTAATCATTTTTAAGTTCTACTTATTCTGCTAAATTTAGGCGATTAAATCGTTTGGCATGAATGTGGAGGAAATCAGGGATTATTGTATTGCAAAGAAAGCTGTAACCGAAAGCTTCCCTTTTAACGAAACTACCCTTGTCTTTAAGGTGATGAATAAAATGTTTTGCCTGCTGGGGCTCGATGACCTTCGCCTGGCATTAAAAAACGATCCCGAAAAAAACATAGAATTGCGTGCTCATTTCCCAGCAATTATCCCCGGCTACCATATGAATAAACAACACTGGAACACCATTCAGCTTGATGGAACAATTTCGCCTGTTATACTGTGCGAGTTGATTGATGAGTCCTACAATCTGATTTTAAATAGGTTACCAAAAAAGTACAGGAAGAATACAAGAATTTATAAATATGTTGAAAATATTATCCCTATCTATTGCCTTAATCCTTACAAGCCCTGCAATTTTAAAAGCCCAGGGCGAAAAAGAAACTTTCACCATTGTAAAGGAAGTAAAACACACCCCGGTAATTAACCAGGGAAGCACCGGTACCTGCTGGAGCTTTGCAACCACCAGTTTTCTGGAATCAGAAATCATGCGTTTGGGATTTCCCGAAACCAATCTTTCTGAAATGTTTTTTGTATATCATACCTATGAAAACAAGGCCGAAGATTATCTTTTTTTCCATGGTAAAAACAATTTCAGCCAGGGAGGACAGGCACACGATGTTATAAATGTTTTAAAGGAATATGGCATATCAACTTACGATGCTTTCCCCGGCATAATGGATGACGGGCAATACAAACACCGCGAACTGGTTGCACAACTCGAATCGGAAGTAATTGCGCAAAACAAGAAAAGAGGGGATAAATTTGATGCATCAAACCTGAAAACACTCGAACCAATCCTGCAAAAAGGCCTGGGAAAATTACCCCGAAAAATTAAAACTGACGATGGTAAATTTTCTACCGATGAGTTACGCGATCATTTCAAATTAAATGCCGGTGATTACATTGAACTCACATCTTATACTCACCATCCGTTTTATGAACCTTTTGCAATAGAAGTGCCCGACAACTGGTCGCACGATCTTTATTACAACCTCCCCATCGACAAATTAATGGAAATAATGAAATATGCGCTGAACAACGGTTACAGCGTTTGCTGGGATGGCGATACCAGCGAAAAAACCTTTCAGCATAAAAACGGGAAAGCAGATCTGCCTGAAAAACAAATCGGGAAAGCGGATCAGAAATTACGTCAAAAAACATTTTACAACCGAACAACTACCGACGATCATTTAATGCATTTGGTTGGCTTGTCGAAAGCCCCCGACGGACGGGATTGCTTTTATACCAAAAACTCGTGGGGCTCTGAAAGCAACGAATACGGCGGTTATTTGCACATGACCGAAGACTATGTTCGTTTAAAAACCATTGCAATATTGGTGCATAAAAATGCGATTCCGAAAAAAATCAGTAAAAAACTTGGATTGTAATGCGCGAATTTAAGCTTGCCGGGGATTACATTGAACTGGTAAAACTCCTTAAACTTTTAAGGATTGCCCAAACCGGAGGGCATGCAAAAATTATTGTAGAAGAAGGCGAAGTGATCCGCAATGGCGAAACAGAATACCGCAAACGCGCCAAGCTTATTAAAGGGGATGTAATTGAAGTAATGGGAGAACAAATAAAAATAGTCTGACCATTTTCAGGAAGCCTCGGCAACCATCATCAGGGCTTCCTGCCGCAAAATACCCGGCAATTGTAATTTGCGGCGTTCAATGCTAATCAGCCACATTTTAATTTCATCGTTTTTGAGCGTATATAACACATCACGAAACTCGTCGATCTGTGCATCGTTATAAGCATCGGCCTCTACGCCCTGAAAACGGTCGAGCTCTTCATCTTCAAAATAAATAATCTGCTCCGGGTTTTGAAGCATCTCTTCTACTTCGCAAACCTCGTGTGCCCCACAGCAATCGCTTGCTATTTGCACCGGCTCTTCTTCGGGCTCTGCCTTTTTATTTTTCCCTGAAAATTTATTGCTGACCCATGTAATAAAGGCAACCAAAAATCCAAAGGCCAATAGAATTCCGAGTATAATTTTCATGACAATCTTGCTGGTTTTCTAATAAAACAATTGAAGAAAAGATTTGATTACAGCTTTTTATTTTTCGGCCACAAATGTAATCGAAAAATTATTTACATATACCAAATGAGGTTATTTTACTGATAATGTTATTGTTTTAATGAATCCCCATCGTCAGCTTCATCCGGTTAAGAAAAAGAAAAAGGCTGCCGGTACTTTTCCTGACAGCCTTTCTTGTATAACCTGTAAAAAGTTTATTTCTGAACATGAACGTCCATTTGCGGGAAAGGGATATTGAGCCCTTCTTTGGCAAATGTTTTATATACGTTTTCGTGCAAATCGAAGTAAATTCCCCAATAATTGGCTGCTTCGGCCCAAACACGTACCACCAGGTTTACCGAACTGTCAGCCAACTCGCTTACTGCAATAAACGGTTCCGCCGGATCGTTTACAATCCGATTATCTGCTTTTATCAGCTTCAATAATACTTCTTTTGCTTTGTCCACATCATCTCCGTATGCAATTCCGAAAGTAAAATCAACACGGCGCTTTGGTTCGGCCGAGAAATTAACCATCGATCCGGTTGACAATCCGCCATTGGGGATAATAATGGTTTTATTATCCGGTGTTTTAAGTATAGTGTTGAAAATCTGAATCTCGTTAACACTTCCCATGTGGCCTTGTGCTTCGATAAAATCGCCCACTTTAAATGGTTTGAAAAGTAAAATCATTACTCCTCCGGCAAAATTTTGCAGCGTGCCCGAAAGCGCCATACCAACGGCCAGGCCAACGGCACCCAAAATAGCAATAAAAGAGGTCATCTCAACTCCCATCATCCCAATCACGGCAATCCACAGCATAATCTTTAAACCAATTCCGATCATACTATTAAGGAATCCGCGCAGTGATGGATCAACTTCTTTTTTCTCCATTCGTTTGCGAAGGGCATTCCGAAGAACTGATATAACCCACATACCAATAATCAGCGTAATGATTGCGCCAATCAGTTTTGGGCCATAAACCAATACAATACTGTAAATTTGTTGTGAAAGGATTTCAATCTTTTCCATAAAATGTGTTTTGAATGTTTTTATTACCTGAAACTACAAATACTATGAAAGAATGTTCAAAAAAAAGGGGACTTAATCCTTTAAGCCCCCTCCTATTCACATAGATTTAACCTAGTTACTCAGATAAATTAACTCTCCACGTAAATAATGGAGTGTGTCGTTTACGTTCCCAAATTTGCTTATTTCTTCATCTTTAACAGCTATATTAAATACCCGCTCCAAATAATAAGTAAAAATGGTCCAGTCAACATTGTCAAATTTCAAATCGTCGATAAAAGAAGCTGTCAAACAAATGTTATTCTTGGTAACACCTGTTTTCCTTAAAACCCTGTAAAGGTTTCTTCTTATCGACTTTTCTTCCAGAACATCTGTCTCCATATTGTTTTATTAAAATTCGAACAAATGAATTTTCGGGTCAAAACTATAAATAATCTGTCAGTTATCTATATTTTTTGCGAATTAAATTCATTTTGCATCCGCACGCGCAGCCCTCTGCCAAAAAATTTGCTTACACACCCGCGTCAGAAGCCAAATAACTGTATATCTTTAGATTTAAGTATTTGTTACCATGCAGTTCGCCATGTCGCTCAATCCCTTCAAAAGTAAAGTTGAGTTTTTTGGGAATTGCCTCGCTTTTCTGATTGTACTCGGCCACTTTAATTTGTATCCTGTTCAGTTTTAATTTCCGAAACGCATAAGCAATCAGTTTCTGAACACAGGCAAGAATAATTCCCTTTCCCTGCATCGGCTGCGCCAGCCAGTAACCAATCTCGGTTTTCCTGTTGGTCCAGTCGGTATCCTTAAATCCAATAAGCCCCGCAAATTCCTCGTTGTACCAAATACTAAAAATTTCGTCGCGCACATTTTCCGGAGAACTGATGCTTTGGATAAACAATTCGGTATCGCTCATTTTTTTTGTGAAGTTCACAAAAGGCAACCACTCTTTTAAATATTCACGGTCGCGATCTATGGTCTGAAAAATAACGTCAGCCATTGAGGTTTTTACTTTTTCGAGCCTTAGTTTATCACTAATTCTGATGTGCTCCATTTTTCTGTTTGTTTAAATCAAGAAGAAAAACCTGCTGCTTAAACGACTTTGTCTCTTCACACGAAATCAAAACCGAATCGTTAGCCAGGAAACTAACTCCTTCGGTTTGCGCCCCGTTAAGGTTTTCCAATCCAATGCATTTACTTTTTCCTGAGAAAAATGCTGTTCCCTCAAAATCGGAAAACAGCCACAAATAAGCTTTCCAGTTTTCGTACTGTAACAAGGCCAGTGTTTTGCCGTTGGGACTAAAATCGGCGCCGGTTACCAAACCGCCAACATTAAATGTACCATCGGCCGCAAGCTGATAACCTCCTTTTTTAACGGCTAATTTGTAATGCTCGGTTGTATGGTCTTTCCAGTTTTTACTAAACAAATGCAATTCTCCTTTATACCAGGCCATCGCTTCGCAATCGTAAGGCGTTTTGTTTACAGGAAAAGAAAACGACTGCTGTTGCTCATATTCAAAGGAAATCTTTTCAGCCTTCACCTTTTGGTGTTTCCCGTCATGAATATCCTTCTTTTTCAGTTTATAAACACAAAGATTTTTTCGGTCGCCCCGGTTGTTTCCAAAATCACCAATGTAAATATGCTTTGCATCCTGAGCAATCGACTCCCAATCATTGTTTCCGGCATTTTCAATTTCGATCTCCATTTCCACCTTCCCGTTTTTACCAAAAGCATACAAAATGTTTTTACCGCCACTGTCGTTAAATCCCCAAAATAAATTTTGGTAAATCAATAAGCCGGATATTTCCTGCAACTCTTCGGGCACCTTGGGAATATAAGGCTCAACCATCATTTCTGAAGTCACGAAGTTTGTATCAGCCTTACTCTTATTATCCTTTTTTACGGATCCGTTACACGAAAAAACGAGGAACAAGATCAATAAATTCGAAAGTATTTTGGTCATCTTTATATCTTTACAGGAATTTTCAGAAGTGTGTCAAGTTAAACAAATTATCATTCTGATGAAGAAGTTTGCAATTTTAGTGTTTACAATGCTTGCTGTATTCGGCATTTCGTGCAGCAATGCCAGTAAAAAATCAAACGATACCCTGGTTTTAATTCAAACTGATTTTGGAAACATTAAATTAAAGTTGTACGATGAAACTCCGGAACACAAAAATAATTTCCTGAAACTGATAAACGAAGGATATTACAATGGGCTTTTGTTTCATCGTGTTATGCAAAATTTTATGATCCAGGGAGGAGACCCGAATTCGAAGAATGCTGCCCCCGGAACCCGCCTTGGAGCTGGAAACCCGGGTTATACGATTCCGGCTGAAATTAATCCAAAATACTTTCATAAAAAAGGCTCACTTGCAGCAGCGCGTTTGGGCGGGCCGGCAAATCCGGAGAAACGCTCAAGCGGGTCGCAATTTTACCTTGTTCATGGAGAAATTTTTACTCCCGGAAAACTTGATACCATGGAAATGGTAATGAATCAAAGGGCCAAAAGTCAATTTTCCCGGGAGCAACTTCAGGCATCCGGCGAGAGGCTTAACGAATTCAGAAAAAACAACGACGAAGCCGGATTTAATGTTTGTGTTGCCGAAATTCGTGCCGAAGCAGATACTTTGTGGGCTACACACAAAAAGATTACCTTTTCTCCCGAACAGCGGGAAGCCTACACTACCATCGGAGGTTACCCATCGCTCGACGGAGAATACACGGTTTTTGGAGAAGTGGTTGAAGGCCTGGACGTATTGGATAAAATTGCCGCTGTAGAAACCGACCAGAACAACCGCCCGACAACAGATATAAAAATGGAGATAGAGGTGTTAAAGTAACTATGATCAGATTTAGTATAATTGTTTTCATCCTTGTTTTTTTAAGTTCTTTTTCAAAGGCGCAGTCAACTATTGTGGAAATCTCTACCAACATGGGTTCTATGAAATTCAGGTTGTACGATGACACTCCCAAACATCGGAATGCGTTTATTGAGCTTGCCAACCAAGACTACTACAACGGTACACTCTTTTACCGTGTCATTCAGGATTTTCTGATTCAGGGAGGCTCCAAAAGCTCTAGAAATGCCCCACCGGGAAAAAGAATCGGTTACGGCGACCCGGACAAAACAGTAGATGATGAAATTCTGTCGAAATATTTTCATAAAAAAGGATCATTGTGTGCTCCGCGCCAACCCGACGAAGTGAATCCCTTTAAACAGTCGGATATTTCCCAGTTTTTTATTGTAAAAGGAAGTGTGATGACCGAGGGTGCACTCGATACAATGGAGCTAATGATAAACCGTCCGATTAGAAATAAGATTATTCAAAAGTACATGACCCCCGAAATACGGGAAGAGTTAAAAACGCTAAAAGAAGTAAAAAAAGTAAGCGAATTTCGTGAATTGGCGAGCCGGGTTAAAACCCAAATTGAAACCGAATACAACCTCGATCCTAATATTCTGACTTTTTCAGAAGCACAGCGAGAAGCATATACTACGGTAGGTGGCTACCCCGAGCTCGACGGGAAATATACCATTTTTGGAGAATGCATTGAAGGTTTTGATGTGATCGATAAAATTGCTGCCATGAAAACCGATAGCAATAACAGGCCTTATACTGATGTGGTTATAAATGTAAAAGTACTGGATGAGTAAAACGATTATCATACTCTTTCTGGCCGGTTTTATGGCTGCCTGCGGAGGAAATAAAAAACCGCAGACAGAGGCCGTCGAAAAGAAAACAATACAGCAAAACAAAACTCAACAAAACAATAGCGATTGGGATGATATTCATGCGTCGATAGCAAGCATTGAATCTTTTGACGGAGATCGTATCCTGGAAAAAGGACAGGGCTTTTTTGTAGGCGAAAACCTGTTGGTAACCAAATATTCACTGGTTAGCCAGGCCACCAATGTAAAGATTAAACCGTTTAACGAAAACAAAACATACACTGCCGATAAATTTGTGGCTTTCGACCGCATCAACGATCTCATTATTTTACCGGTGGAAGGAATCAAACGTACCCCCATTCAACTATTTGAAGGAAACCTGCCCAACTTTTCAAAATCGATGTACGTAGCCCCGCGTACCGGAAAAACGATTCAGTTATTCTCCGGGAAGGTTCTGAACCTGGCCAATGTTAAGGGCACAAAATTATACCGGCTTACCAATGTAATACGGAAATCGCAGTTTGGGACCCCCATTTTTGTTAGCGGCGAAAAAGCCATCGGCGTGGGTTATTCGGCCACGGTAGATTACGAAATGCAAAGCTTTGCAATACCGTCGGTTTTTATTTCTGATATGCTGAAAAAAAAGAAAGAAAATCCGGAATCGCTTGCAACCTTAAGCCTGAAAGTAAATGCCGAAACGGCGGCAGAAAATGCAAAAGTAAAAGGTATTGTTATTGAAACCGATGCTGGAAACATCACCATCAGTTTATTTAACGAAACGCCAGAGTACCGCGATAATTTTATCCGTTTAGCCAAAGAACATTACTACGATAGTTTACTGATTCACCGGGTAATTGCAGATTTTGGGATACAAAGTGGAGCTGCCGACAGCCGTTATGCTGAGCCAGGCGAGAGTGTTGGCCGGAAAGGACCGGGCTACAACATCCCGGCACACATTGTTCCCGGGCTTTACCATAAACGGGGAATGATTGGCTCGCCCCGAAAACCAGATACGCAAAATGAGCGCAGACGCTCCGATGGGTCACAATTTTATATCGTTTCGGGGAGAAAATATTACGACGATGAACTCAACGATCTGGAAAAACAGAATAATTATAAATTTTCGGCAGAACAACGAAAGATTTATAAAACCATTGGCGGTGCACCTCATCTTGACGGGGCTTACACCGTTTTTGGCAAAGTAACCTCGGGAATGGATGTGGTAGATAAAATAGCAAAAGTAGAAACCGACCGCCGGTGGAGGCCGGTAAAAGACATTCGGATAAAACAGATACGCATCCTAAAATAATTCCGTTATTTCTATTCCGTCTCTCAGCCAAAATACTTTTAAACCGGCTTCTGCTGCTGCCAGGGTATTCTTTTCAAGATCATCAACAAACAGGGTTTCTTCAGGATTAATACCCGCCAGCTCAATTACTTTTTTAAAGGAACTCACATCAGGCTTTCGCTCGCAAAGCTCGTGCGAATAAAAATCTTCCTCAAACAAAGAGGAGAAAGCAAATCCGTATTTTGTTTCAAAATCAGCATGCATTCTTGAAATATGAATTTCGTTGGTATTGCTAAAAAGATAAACCCGGTATTTCTTGTTAAGCTGTTTTAATACCTTCACCCGTTCTTCAGGAACTTCGCCAATCATTGCATACCAGGCATCATCAATCTCTTTGTCGGTTGCCAAAGGATTATTAACAATCTCCCGTACTCTCTCCCTGAATCTTTCCGGAGAAATTGCCCCCGTTTCCAGCTGATAAAATACAGGGTCGGCATAAGCTTGTTGCCGGCTGATAACATTCCGGCTTAAGCCTAATTTCTGAAATGCACGGATAGAAGCCTCAAAATCAAGCGTGAGTATAACGTTTCCGAGATCAAAAATAATGTTACGAATATTCGCGAGGTCTGCTTTCATTTGTTTCAATTTAAAAAAACGAAGATAAACATGAATAAATACACTGCAACGGTCTTTTCAGTCTTTTGAACGATCAGTTATCAGAACAATGTCCTTTTTCTTTCCCAAATCCCTTATAAATATGTTAAAATCAACTCGTTTACATAATTTATCTGATTAAAAATTTGGAAATCTCGCCACAGTGTTATTATTTTACGTGCACAAACCCTTATTTTTTATCTTTTTGTTTTTTATTATGGGCAGCTTTTTGGACAAGAGTTGCCCCTTTTTATATATATGTGAAAGTGTTTGCATGGGGGGGGAGTTAAAAATCCGACTACTTATTGAGAAAATTATAAAAATATGAGCAGTGTCGGGACAGACATTGGTTCAGTAGCCTAAGAGGCATTTCTTATCGGGAAAATAAAAATGAACGGACGTATTTAGAGCAGGTTTATCCTGCTCTATTTATTTGTTATCGTTCAAAAAACAGGATGCAGAAAACCGAATAGAATCGGCAATCGGGGTATAATTAAAATCCGGTATCCGGGTTATTTTTGAGCCGTCATAATTATGAATTTCATTTCTTCCTGTTGCTATTTCGCGGGTAATAATGGCTGGTGTCCCCGTAAAAAAACTTGTAACCGCAGCTGCACGCCAGGCTATTCCCGACATAAAATCGGAAGCGAAAACAGAGGGACGTGGTTTGTTGAGTGCATCAGCAATTTGATTAAAAACGTCCTGATAACTTAGATTTTCAGCATTTAATAGGTAACGTTGATTCTTGCCGTTTTCAAAATTTTCAGGTTCCATTAGTAATAACATTGCCCGGACTACGTCTTTAACATCTACAAAACCGGTGGTTCCCCGGGTATAAAATTTCATCCCCTTCCAAATGGTTTTAAATATTTTTGAACTACTGCTTTCCCAGTTTCCAGGGCCAAAAATAATCGAAGGATTCACTATTACTCCCTCCATGCCTTCTTCAATTCCCCGCCATATCTCGGTTTCTGAATGAAATTTACTATCTGAGTAAGCTGAATTCTTTTTCGATGGGGTCCAGTTGGTTTCTTCTGATACAGGCTCGCCGTTTTGCAGGGCGCCAAGTGCAGCTATTGAACTAACATGGCAAATCTTCTTTACTCCGTTTATCAGTGCGGCATCCACAAGATTAGCGGTTCCTTCCACATTGTTGTTTATCATTTGTTGCCGCTCTTTTTTGCTAAAAGAAACAACGGCTGCACAATGGTAAATCTCTGTTATTCCGGCTAAAAGTGGCTCCAAGGTGTAATAATCAAGAATGTCGCCATTTACCCATTCAATCGTATCAAACAGTTTATCAACATTTTCTGTATAAAAGGAGAACGTCTTTTTTACTTGCTGCAGATTACTTGCCGCCCGTTTTAAAGCCCGCACTTTTTTGCCCTTTTTTGTGAGCTCATAAAGCAAGTGTGTACCTATCAGCCCTGTTCCCCCTGTTACAAAAATCATAGAAAAAAATTTCGGTAAAGATATAACTTTTAATGTCTATGCTCCGGACTCTTTCTTTCGTACTCAATACAATAATTTGCGCATTTGATGTATGAGTCAGGAAATTAAAATACGATTTGAAACAAAAGAACTACCTCAAAAAGAAAAGCTAACTATTCCAGGGAGTCATTGCCTTTGCTCCAAATTCCTTTGCACCAAGCACACTGATATGTACTTTGAAAATTCCGACATTTTTTACCGCCGGAGTTCCGAATTTGAATTTGCGGTTGCTGTATTGTTTCATCAGTAATTCGAGGCAACGGTATTTTTCATCAAAATCATCAATAATCTCTACAGTACCTTCCCACACCACCGATTTCGATTTTACCCGGTAACTACATCCCACCTGAACATCTTGCCAGGCCAGTTCCTCGCCCAATGTCCAGTTAATACACACATTCGAGTTTTTGAGGATACTTTCCCACAAGCGTCCTTCCTGTGCCGAATGCAGAATTACGGTATCTCCATCGAGGGCAAAATTCATGGGTAACACATAAGGTTTTTCATCCACCGACATTGCCAGATAGCAAGTTTTACAGGCACGAATTACCTGGTTAATTTCTTCTCTGTTTTCAATTTTATACGTTCGCATTGTCTGATCAACTTATTATTCTGTTTCCTAACTGGATGGAAAGCTCTTTTTCCACTCGTTTCAGGTTCATATACATGGATTGCTCTTCAATAACCCGGTCAAAATCCTGTGCCGCACTTGCTTCATCAATCGCTTTTTCGATACCCGACAACATGGCTTTAACCTTGCTCAGTTTATACTCGTTTACAATACGTGGAATAAGTAAATCCAGAATATCCTCTTCTTTTTCGGTGAATGCCCCGGCTTTGGTCCAACGCTTACTTTCAATGTACTTATCCGACAGCAAATCGGTAGCCAGCTTGCTTACCTCGCTGTTTGGATGATAAACAAAGTATTTCCACGAGTCAAATGCATCGTTCTCAATATTATCTGCCACTTCATAAAAGATTTTTTGAAACAATTGATTTTCAGAAACCAGTTCATCCTCCTCCAGTTCAGCAACCATAAAATCTTTTACACTAACTGCAATCTTTTCATCCTTGTCTTTTTCTTTCAGGTAAATAGTTGCATTGGCATGTTTTAGCATAAACCGCAAAAACTCAAGCTCTTCTGTAGTAAAACCTGAAGGGCTGACTGCCGGGGCAACCTCTACTTTAGGAGCTACTGGACGCGACCGTTGCTCCCGTGTTTCCCGTTTATGAAATTCGTCGGTTTGTTTTTGTTTTTGCTTGCGGACTTCGTTGTACAAAACTTCCTCGTCAACACCCAGCAAATTACTGCAATCTTTGATATAAACCGATCTTGTAATCGAATCAGGAATAACAGCCACCGAACGGATTACATCGGTGATAAGCCGGGCACGCGCAATAGGGTCGTTCTCGGTATCCTTCATCAAAAGCCGGGTTTTGAAGCGGATAAAATCGGTTTCGTGTTCTTTAATGTATTCCAGGAAAGCGCTGGCTCCCATTTTTTTTGCAAACGAATCGGGATCCTCACCATTGGGCAAAAGCAACACTTTTACGTTCATCCCTTCTTCCAGCACCAGGTCGATTCCCCGCAACGAAGCTTTTATTCCGGCCGCATCGCCGTCGTAAATAATGGTGATATTGGGCGTAAATCTCCTGACCAGACGAATTTGCTCAACCGTTAACGCTGTTCCGGAAGATGCCACAACATTTTCAATTCCTGCCTGATGCATCGACAGCACGTCGGTGTATCCTTCCACCAGGTAGGCTTTATCAGTACGTGTCATTTCACGCTTGGCCTGATAAATTCCGTACAGTACTTTGCTTTTGTGGTAAATCTCCGACTCCGGTGAGTTGAGGTATTTTGCAGTATTTTTATCGTCTTTCAGGATACGGCCACCAAAAGCAATCACCCGCCCCGCCAGATTATGGATCGGAAAAATAACCCTGCCACCAAAACGGTCGCGCATCCAGTCGTCGCGTTTTATTGTAAGCCCTGTTTTTTCAAGAAATTCAATCTTATATCCTTGTTTAAGGGCAGCATCGGTAAAGGGTGTTTTTCCGTCGGGAGCATAACCAACCTCAAACTTCTTCATCACATCATCACGAAAACTGCGCTCACGAAAATAACTCAGCCCAATGGTACGTCCTTCATTTTCCTCCCACAAAAAACGGCTAAAATATTTCTGTGCAAAACCCGACACAATCATCAGGCTTTCGCGTTCGTCTTTTAGCTGTTTCTGCTCATCGGTTTCCTCCTCTTCAACAATTTCGATGCTGTATTTTTTGGCCAGCCATTTCAATGCTTCCGGGTAAGTCAGGTTCTCGTGTTCCATAATGAAGTTCACAGAGTTTCCACCTTTCCCACATCCAAAACACTTAAATATACCTTTGGCGGGAGAAACGGTAAACGAAGGTGTTTTTTCGTTATGAAACGGACACAACCCCAACATGTTAACCCCTCTTTTTCTGAGTGTTACAAAGTCGGATACCACATCTGATATCTCGGCTGCATCCATTATTCGCTCTATGGTAGCATGATCGATCACGATTGCAAATGTAGAGATTTAAGCCGAATGAAACGAGCAAAATTTCGCTGCAAAAGGAAACGATAACAGGATCAGCATATTAAAATCAGGGAAAGTAATTTCTTTTGAAATTGTATTTTTGAGAAAACAAAAAATCCTTTTTAAGAACATGAAGAAACTGGTGGTACTTTCAGGGGCAGGAATGAGCCAGGAAAGCGGATTAAAAACCTTTCGTGACATGGGAGGGTTGTGGGAACAATACGATGTTACCGAAGTAGCATCGCCCGAAGCCTGGGAACGCGACCCCGCCCTGGTACTTCGTTTTTACAACCAGCGCCGCAAACAGCTTTTTGAAGTAAAGCCCAACGCAGGTCACCTCGGAATTGCCGAACTGGAACAATGGTTTGATGTAGATGTAGTAACCCAAAACGTTGATAACCTGCACGAACGGGCGGGAAGCTCCAAAGTTCTGCACTTACATGGCGAACTGATGAAAGCCCGAAGTACCATCGATCCTTTTTTGGTTTATGAGCTCGGTCACTGGGCGCTCGAATTGGGCGATGTTTGCGAAAAAGGCAGTCAACTGCGGCCACACATTGTTTGGTTTGGAGAGGCAGTTACTGAAATCCCAAAAGCCGTCGGGATTGTTGAAGCGGCCGATATTCTTGTTGTGATTGGAACTTCGCTGGCAGTTTATCCTGCAGCAGGACTGGTGAATTACGTAAAACGAGGTACACCTGTTTTTGTGATCGATCCGGGAAAACCTGCGGTTCACCAAGCCAATGTTTTATATATTCAGGAAAAAGCAGGTAAGGGAGTGGAGTTGCTAAAAGAAGAACTCAAAAAATTAATGTAACTTGGTGCTTATGTACAAAAATCTATTCATCCTATGTTTTTTACTAACGGCAAACCTTGCTTTTGCCCAGCGTTTTGATGCCGGTTTGATTGTGGGTTTTAACGGAACCCAGGTGGAAGGTGATGCTTTTAAAGGTTACAACAAAGTAGGATTACTGGCCGGAGTTTTTGTACAAACCGATGTTGCACCTGCGATTACGGCAGGTATGGAAATTAAATATTCACAAAAAGGTTCGCGCCGCAACTTTAATCCTAAAACCGATGAAGATCAGTACATCATGCGGCTTGGCTACGTAGAAATTCCAGTATTCCTGGCATTCAGGACCAACGACAAAAGCATGATTATTGGCGGAATTTCTCCTGGCGTCCTCATCCACTCCCGAGAAATTATCGGACTTGACGATGTGGATGACCCCAACAAAACTCCGTTCAAAGATTTTGATCTTCAGCCGTTCGTCGGATTTCAGTTCGATTTCCTGGAACGTATGTCGGTTGATTTACGATTCGCTTTGTCGGTGGTTCCCATTCGCAATAAACCGGAAGCTACCACTTCGTATTGGCTTAACAACCAGTTTAACAATGTTATCTCGCTGGCGCTGTATTACCGTTTGTAGTTTTTTTGCTGGTAACCTCTAAAAATTAGTTTTATGAAGCATGTCTATTCTTCTGTTAATGAAGTTGCCATCCATTTTCAATCATCATTTTCCTTTTCGTTCAATTTTCAGCCATAATTTCATTGGTCT
>JBKEDN010000012.1:0-83829 GCA_047975435.1 Draconibacterium sp.
AGACCAATGAAATTATGGCTGAAAATTGAACGAAAAGGAAAATGATGATTGAAAATGGATGGCAACTTCATTAACAGAAGAATAGACATGCTTCATAAAACTAATTTTTAGAGGTTACCAGAAATAAAAAAGAAATGCTCAAACGTTTGCGCAAATTATTTTATTCTTTATTTTTGAGCGCGCTTAACATTGTAACGAAGAATAGTTACCAGAACATATATTAACTGATAATATTACCTTTGTGAAAGAAAGACGGAAAAATATATAATACATTTAGATTGTACACAAAAGAATAAACGTTTGTACAACTAATCATTTTATATGAAGAAATCGAGCATTACAGATATCGCAGAAATGACCGGACTGTCCACAACGACAGTTTCGCGTGTTTTGAGTGGCAAAGCAAAACAATACCGAATCGGAAAGAAGTCGCAACAAAAGATTAAAGAGGCTGCCGAAAAGTTAAACTATGTACCCAATCACTTCGCCGCTAACCTTAGAAGCGGTAAAAGTGAAACCATTGCATTAATAGTTCCTTCTCTAAACAACCCTTTCTTCGCCGGTATTGCAAGCTACATTAATGCTGAAGTAAGAAAATTGGGCTACATTACAATAATTGCTGACAGTGACGAAGACCCTGAAATAGAACGCATAGCAATCCAACAATTACTGGCACGAAATATTGAAGCATTGATTATTGCTCCTTGCAGCATTAATAACAACCAAATTAAACAATTACACGACAAAGGTTTACCGGTAATTTGCATCGACCGGTATTTCGAAGACCTTGATATTCCTTTTGTATCAACAGATAATTACCATGGAGCTTTCACTGCAACCTCGCACCTCATCAATAACGGACATAAAAACATAGCCTGCATTCAGGGCGTAAAAACATCTACTTCAAATAAATTCAGGGTAAAAGGCTTTAGGGATGCCATGGAAAAAGCCCACTTAAAAACGCATGATATTGTTGGTGACGACTTTACGCTTCAAAACGGTTATTTGGAAACAAAATTACTTCTTCAAAAGAAAGATAAACCAACGGCGATTTTTGCGCTGAGTAACACCATAGCAATGGGCACACTAAAAGCAATAAAAGAAGAAGGACTGAATGTTCCGGAAGATATGTCAATTATTACTTTCGACGATCATCCCTACCTTGATTTCTTAACAACACCTTTAACCTGTGTTGCTCAACCTGTTGATGACATTAGTAAAATCGCCATCAAATTCCTGCTAACAAAACTAAAAAATGAAGGCGAAATAAAAACCAGCCAGGTATTGTTGAAACCAATGATGAAATTGAAAGAATCAGTAAAAAGAATTTAAGTTCAGGAAAGACAATCTTCTGCCTCTATCCTTCTTGTTTTAATCATTCCAAACATTACTCCAATGGTTATTATCTAAAAACAATGCAAAGCAAATACCTCAACAGACCACAAGAAAGCTCACTCCCCAATCGTCCGAACCAATTACTCTCATTCAAATTAATTGATCAAAAATTTAAAAATCCCAATATGTTGGGATAATATTCCCTCTTTCCAAAAATAATTTTGTGCCCTTAAATCGTCTTGTAAAACATATGCAACTTTTACATCAATTAAAAAAATACTACCCGGGCTTTCTCTTTTTACTAATCATTGTCCTGCTCTGTCCATCCGTAATAGCTCAAAACAGCTTCAACCTGCGGGGCTCAGTCAGCACGCGTCAGGGAGAATTACTGCCGGGCGCCAATGTTGTATTGCAGGAACTAAACAAAGGAGCAATAAGCAATATTGAAGGGCAATTTGAAATAAAATCGGTTCCCGAAGGAAGCTATCAAATAATGGTCAGTTGTATTGGCTTCCAAAAGTTGGTAAAAACGGTAACGGTAAACCAGGTAAATCCGTTGTCCCTCGACCTTGTACTTACCGAAGAAAACTACAAAATCGGCGATGTTGTAGTAACCGGAAAATCGGCAACCCGACGCGTAATAGAACAAGCGTACCAGGTTGCATCGGTTTCAACAAAAGAACTTTTTAACAGCACTGCCGATGCAAAAGCAGTGATGAACCGGATACCGGGCGTACGCATTCAGGAAGAAGGCGGACTGGGCTCCGTTTTTAATTTTACACTAAACGGGTTCTCGGGCAACCAGGTAAAATTTTTTATGGACGGTATTCCGATGGACAATTTTGGGTCGCTGAACCTTGGCGATATGCCCGTAAATATGATTGAGCGTATCGACGTTTACAAAGGTGTTGTTCCGGTATGGCTGGGAACCGATGCATTGGGTGGTGCAGTTAATATCGTCACCGGACAAAAAAACAACTACTTCGATGCCTCTTATTCCGTTGGCTCATTTAACACGCACCGTGCTTCGGTAAACGGAGCATATACCAACCCTAAAAATGGATTTACGGTTCGCGGGAATCTTTTTTACAACTATTCGGATAACGATTATAAAGTTTGGGCCCGAATTGTAGAAAACAATACGGTTACCGACACCGCGTGGGTACGCCGTTTTCACGACCGGTACAGATCGGCCTCGTTAAAACTGGAAACAGGCTTTGTTAATCAGCATTTTGCAGATAATTTACTATTGGGAATCCTGTTGTCGGGGAACGACAAAGAAGTACAACACGGAGCCACAATGAACACCGTTTACGGAGCCATCACCCGCAATAACTGGTCGCTTATCCCAACATTACGCTACAAAAAGAAAGACCTCCTGGCTGAAGGGCTCGATGTGAGCCTATACAGCGCTGTAAATATTGGGCAGTCGCAGGTTATTGATACGCTAAGCGGATACCGCTACAACTGGACAGGTGAGCGTTTTCCGGTGACAACAAGTGACGGACAGGCTTCTAACAATGCAGAATTTTACCGCACCTACTCTACTCTCGATGAAAGCGAGTTTAACACACAGGCGAATTTTGGCTATGCACTTAGCACCCGCAGCTCACTGGCATTTAACTATGCCATAAATTATTTTCATCGCAAGGCATTCGATACCGAACATCCCGACAACATTGACAACCACTTTCCGAAATCTTTAACAAAACAGGTACTCGGGCTTGCTTATAAATTCGATTTGAATAAAAAATGGAGTACCACCGTTTTTGGGAAACTGTTTCATATAAAGGCCAAAACTTCAAAAGAATTTGATTTTGCACTTGAAACGCAACGAACCGAAGCCGTTGAAAACAAACAATTTAATTTAGGATACGGGCTGGCTACCACCTGGTTTGTTTTTCCTGAACTCCAACTCAAATTATCTTACGAGCATACTTCTAGAATGCCAATGCCGGAAGAGATTTTTGGTGATGGATTATTTGTTGGGTCAAATCCAGATCTTGGCCCCGAGCAAAGCCACAACCTGAACCTGGGTGCTGAATATTACTTCCGAACGAACGACAAAAATCGTTTTGCTTTGGGTGGAAGTTTTGTTTACCGCGATGCAAAAGACCTGATATACACGGTAGTGACCGTATCAAGCCCCAAAACCCATTTTGATAACCTGAGTAAAACACGCGTAATGGGGCTCGAAGGAAACTTTCTGTACGAATGGAACAATCTGTTTCACCTGGGCGGAAATATTACCTTTCAGGATATAACCGACCGCGCAAAAATGATTTATAACGAATCATACACCGGCACCGGTTGGCAACAGAATTTCCACTATGGATTTCGCCTTCCCAATAAGCCATATCTTTTTGCCAATCTGAATGCCGGTTTTACAATCGATAATTTCCTGAAGAAAGACAACGCTTTCAAACTGAATTATTACCTCAATTTTGTGGAAGAATATTTTCTTACCTGGGCCGAACTCGGCACCTCCAATAGCAAGTATGTAATTCCACGCCAGTTTTCAAACGACATAGAATTAGCTTATAGCCTGAAAAAAGGGAAATACAACATTTCGGCTGAATGCAGAAACCTTTTCGATGTAAAACTTTACGACAAATACTACCTCCAAAAACCAGGACGCTCTTTTAGCTTAAAACTACGATATACTATTTAACAATTCGAAAACAAATAATTTTAATATGAAAAATCTGAAAACATCCACAAAAATGCTGCAATCCGTATTGCTGGCGATTGCTCTTTTCCTGATTTCGTGTAGTAAAGACGAAGTTAGCGAACCCGAATACAACGGCGAAGATGCTTTTGTATTAAGTCTGGCCTACCAGGGAACCGATGGCAATTTTACCTACTACACCGTTCAGTTTGACGATGTAATGACCGGAGAACTTACTGCTGTTGGGAAAGGGATAGATATGCCGGGATACTATACTTTTAACCAAATTGACGAAAAAATTTATGCAACCGGGGGTTTTGAGCTTACCGACATTATTGCCTTGCAAAAAAAACAAGATGGTTCTCTGGAAGAAATCGGGGCGAATGCATCATTTGCCAACAGTTTGCAGGACATTATTGAAACTGATGACAATCAACTCGTTGCCATTGAAATGTCTTCCTCTTCCGATGTAATTTCACTTCACCGCATCAATCCGGAATCCCTTATCATTTCGGGCTCAACCCAAACTTCGGCTTCAAATATTGCCGACACTACCGGCCCTACTTATTCGGGAATGGTGCAAAGCGGTAACTATATTTTTGTAAGCTACTATTTGAGCGACCCTACAAGCTTTTCCACAAATTACACCGACAAGGCACAAGTAGCAGTATTCAGCTATCCTTCACTCGAATTTATAAAAGTAATTGAAGACGGACGTACCGGCCCTGTTGGCGGCTGGGGAACACACTCTGGCCTGATTAAAGATGAAAGCGGAAACATCTATGCCCTTTCCCACACAAATCCGGCCAACGGCTACAGCCAGTTTACCCAGGATGCTGCAATACTTCGGATTAAAAGCGGAGAAAGCAATTTTGATCCGGATTATATTTTCAGTTTCGACGAGGTTACCGGAGGAAAAACCACTGCCCACCTGGTGTATTTAGGCAACAATAAAGTTTTTACTGAAATAAACATGCAAAACCGTTCGGAGCAAAGCGCCTGGTCCGACAGTCCGCTAAAACCGGCCATACTCGATCTTTCTGCCAAAACAATCGACTATGTTGAAGGCGTTCCGGAACATTCGGGACTTGGACGTAAACTGGCAGCTACTTCGCTGTACGACGGAACTTACATTTACATGGTGGTTCCGGAAGACGTTAGCTCGTATGTATATAAAATTGACCCTGTTAACCTTACGGCAACAAAAGGCGCAGAAGTGCAGGCAAATTTCACTGCCGGTTTCTTTAAACTATAAAATTTGTACACTAACATCCGGTATTGCTTTTTAACGGGCAATACCGGGTGTATTTGAATAAGCTGAAATAACGAAAACAGAAAATATGAACAAATGGAAATCCACCATTGGCTGGCTGCATCTCTGGCTGGGGCTTTTCTCCGGAACTGTATTATTTATTGTTAGCATTACCGGAGCCCTTTATGTATTTCACGACGAAATAAAGAATACACTCGAACCGTGGCGTTTTGTTGAGCCCCGCAATCAGTCTTTTGCTCCACCCACCCAATTGCTCGATACGGCCCGGCAATATATGCCCGGCAAAACTCCTTCGGGGCTTACCTACGAAGATGAGACCGGTGCCGCAGCAGTTGGTTTTTATTATAAAAAAAATAACAAAACCGATTTTGGGGTGGTTTTCCTGAATCCTTATACAGCAGAATTTCTACATAAAAAAGATGCTGTTTTACAGGGTGGCTTCGACTTTTTCCGTTTTCTGATGAAAGGACACCGAAACCTTTGGTTACCCGAACAAATCGGTAGAAAAGTAGTGGGGACAGGTGTACTCATTTTTCTGTTTCTGCTACTCAGCGGACTTATAATGTGGTGGCCTAAAAACCTAAAAAAACAACAACGAAGGAAAAGCTTTCATATTGGTTGGAGAGCCGGTTTTAAACGGTTGAATTACGACCTTCACAATGTACTTGGTTTTTATGTCCTTTTATTTGGGTTGGTACTCGCAATTAGCGGGCTGGTATGGAGTTTTAGCTGGTTTGAAAACGGTTTGTATTTTCTGACCTCCGGAGGAGAAAAGAAACCCGGACACCGGCATCCGCACTCTGATGTATCAAAAGCAGTACTGTTAACAGAAAACGACACGTCCCCACTCGACCGCGCTTATTATCTGGCACTGGCAGAACAAGCAAATCCAAAAAGAATATACATTACTCCACATTTGAAAGACAAAGACGATGCAATCGAAATTGTCCTTTACGAAAAGAAAGGGAAATTCTACCGGCACAACGAGTACTTTTTTGATCAATACACACTTGAACCCCTGAGAATGAAAGGCGACCGTTATTCAGAAACAGACTTTGCCGAAAAGCTAAGCATGATGAACTATGACATCCACACCGGGGCAATTTTAGGTTTACCCGGTAAAATACTTGCTTTTCTGGTTAGTCTTATATGTGCAAGTCTTCCGATTACCGGATTCATAATTTGGATAAAGAAAAAGCAAGTCAACAAAACGCAACGCGATAATTTACGTTCACAACTGCAATTATGATTCTTCCAAAATTATTTGCCAGTAGAAACAAGCGGCAGTTAAGCAACAAACTACTGATTTTGTACGGTACAAAAACCGGAAATTCGAAAGCAGTTGCCGAAGAGCTGGAAAGGCAACTAAAAAAGCGTAAGCTTTCGCCCAAACTGGCAAGTTTTGGCAAAATTACACCCGGACATTTACTCAATGTAAATACCGCATTGATGGTTGTTAGCACACACGACAACGGAGAGCCGCCACAAAATACCCAAAGTTTTTACCGGCAACTTTTCGATCACCACATGCAAGAATTGCCTCATCTGAAATATGCGGTTTGCAGCCTGGGAGATTCGGCTTACGATACATTTTGTGAAGCCGGGAAAAAGCTTGATCAACGCCTTGTACAGCTCGGAGCACTACCAATGACTCAACGAGTTGATTGCGACGAGAAATTTGCTGACGATGCGGCAAACTGGATCAAACAACTGATAAAAATATTAGGTAACAACATGCAAAAGGCTGAGGTTGCACCTTTGACAAAAGACAACTGGCACACCGGAATCCTGGAAAGCTCGGAGTTATTATCCACCGATAAAAACGGGAATGAGACCCGACACCTCATTTTTTCGGCCGATACCGCTTACTCTGATTTTAAGCCCGGAGATGTAATTGAACTTATTCCGCCTAATCCGGATAAGTTAGTCCGGGAAATTTGCGGTCTTCTGGGTACAGAAAAATACAAACACGATCTAAAGCACACAAAAGAAATAAGCCGTATAAACAAAACTACCTTGAAAGCTTATTTTTCTGCTGCAAATCCAAAAACACCAACAAACTTTTTTACAGATGAAGATGCTTCTGCTATATATCTGAAAACATCAAATATTGCTGATGTTCTAAAAGATTTTCCCGGAGAAATTACCCCAGAAGTACTACTTGCTTTATTGCCAAAAATCAGAGGGCGCCGCTTTTCTATTTCAAACAATGCAAAAGCAGATCAGAAAACAGAGCTGATGGTGAAAACGCTTCGGTTCACCCACCGGGACCGGTTGCACGAAGGCGCTGCTTCAACCTTTATAAACGAAGTATTGCAACCCGGCAATCCGATACGTTTCAGGCACATCGAAAGTACTGATTTTCACTTGCCGGAAGACCAAAAAACACCTTTGTTGTTATTTGCCAACGGCACCGGACTGGCCCCGTTTCGCGGTTTTCTGCAACATTTACAAACAAACGGTTTTCCTGCCAGGGTATGGCTGATTTGGGGCGACCGGCAACAATCCGCTCAAAACCGGTATGTTTCCGAAATTAAAACAATGGCTGATAAGTACACTCATTTTTTGCTTGATCTGGTTGAGTCGCAAAACAAGCAGGAGTTGAAGTATGTTCAGGATGTACTTTCCCTTAAAACTGAACGGCTACGGGAATTTCTGGATAATAAAGCGCATGTTTATATCTGTGGCTCAAATGCCATGGCAACAAAAGTCGAAGAAATAATCCGCCTGACAATCACCCAAAAAGATACAATTAATGCTGACGAATATTGGCAAGACTTTATGAATTCGGGCCGCTTTCACAGCAGCATTTACTAAAATAAATATGTATTTACTCCCAACGAATAAATGCTTCGACTGATTATAAAGCTGTAACTACTGTAACAAGCCAAAATAAAAATACAAGGTTCGTTTTACCGGTTTTTCCATTACATTCAATTTTCCTTCGGGCCCCAGATTCCAGGTATCGTTACTGATACCCATGGCCAGCTTCGTTCCAACCGGGGGAATACCATCAAGGAAAGAAATATTGCCGACAGGCAGTTCCGGATAGTTCTTAGGGCCTGAAATTCCGTAAAAATCAAATAGGCGGACAAAAAGATCTTCTTCTTGTGCCACCACCGTAAACTTTCCGTAAACGGTATTTAACTCCATCCACGAAACATCGGCATAATAACCTTTAAACTGCGGATAATTCCAGGTATTTGTCCCGGGCAGAATATTGTTGTACAAGCGATCAAACACATCGAGGCGGCCACCTTTCAAACGGTTTTTCCAAACGTGCGACGGCCCCTCGCCCAGCCATTTTGCACCAATTACATCCGATTCGGGAAAATCGAAACTAATTCCGGTAAAATACTGCTCACCTTCCACCTGGAATTCATAATCCAATTGCAGCCAGCCACTGTTGTACATGGTCCATTTCAAATATTTTAGGGCTCCGTCAAAAGAAAAAACCAGTTCGTATCCATCTGCGGTTTCCTTTTTAGTGACACCGCTTAATTTTGACTCGCCGTTTACCAGCACCGGGCCGTTATTAAATGGGATGGGCAAACCAAAATCATTAAAAATCTGCAAAATGGTTCCATTTTCTTTATTAAAAACAACAGTTATACCCGAAGCTTTTAAAGAAATGCCCTTTTCATTTTCCTTTAGCTCAACTTTAGAATTAATGTTTTCATCGCCCTCTTTTGCACTTATCGGAAGAATATTATCCTCTTCAACACCTTGTGCTTTCAGTTCTTTCAAACGTTTCTGCTCCTCTTCTGAAAGGCTTTTTTCCACCAGGCCAAGTACCTGGTTGGTGTTTCCATTGGTTTTCCAACTCCAGCAAAATATTTCATTGCCCGCCAGATCAAATGCCTTCAGATACAGCGCATCGTAATTTTTATAGTTTTCGAGTAAATCCAAATGCAGGCTTCCTTTTTGCCCCGGCGAAATATCAGGGCTCTGAACATTTCCTTTTTTCAGTATTTTATGCTGTGTACTCCGCTGCTGCGGCCAACTAAAAGAAACCAGCTCCCAGGTAAAACGTACCTGACTAAGATTTGTAAAATGGTATCTGTTTTCAAGTTCCAGAGTTCCGTTAAACCCTTCCGAAAGTTTTTGGGTAAATAGCTTAACCGGAGAATAAATCTCACGCATGGCATAAAAACTACCCTCTTTTTCGCGATGCGGCCCCAAAACCCCATCCGGGGCATTTACACGGTTAACGTCAATAACTCCGCCCAGGTCGGTACGCACCAATCCTTCATCCGAGAAAACCCAGGTAAAACCTCCGGCCGATCTTTCAGAATTCCAGAACAACTCCCAGAAATCGCTTAACCCGGCGGCTCCTCCACCATCATCCTGCGCGTGTAAAAATTCGGTTGGCATGTAAATCAAGCCCCCATCAAGTATTTTTTTTGAGCTGAAGTAGTTTTCGTAATGGTTGCAATCGATCCCGTTAAAATCGTTTCCGGGACGGTGATGAGCATGAATAACCGGACGCTTTGAGGGATCATACAAATCAAAATCGTCATCCAGTTCTTTGTTGGTACCACCTTCATTTCCATTGCTCCAGAAAATAACGGAAGGATGGTTTACATCCCTGATTACCATCTCGCGTACCAGTTTTTCACCCGATTCTGTGTCGTAGGAATTCTGCCATCCGGCCAGTTCATCGAGCACATACAAACCCAGGGAATCACAGTATTCCAGAAAACGCTGATTGGGAGGATAATGCGAACAACGCACCGCGTTCATGTTCATTTCCCGTATCAGTTTTACATCCTGAAGATCGAGTGAGGGATTGATACAACGACCGGTTTCGGGCCAGAAAACATGGCGGTTGATACCTTTCATCTTTATTTTTACACCATTTAGATATATCCCGTCGCCTTCCCTGATTTCAATCGTCCGGAAACCAAATTTCTGATCCAGTTCAAAGGCTGTCCCATCACCTTTTTCAAGCTGAACTTTTGCCGTATATAGAACCGGTGTTTCTGCTGTCCATTGTTTTGGATTATCTACCTTACACGTTAAAGAAAGCAGCGAATCCCCTTTGTTTACTCTTGTTTTGCAGGTTTGAACCACGTTTCCTTCCGCATCCACAATTTCTGCAATAATGGTGTGTTCATTGCTTATTCCAAGCGGAAAAACATCCATTTTAAAGGCTCCGTTGGCTTGCGCATTAATTGCCACACGGTCAATACTTTCTGTTGGGAGTGCTTCGAGATAAACAGGACGAAAGATTCCTCCAAAAATCCAGTAATCGGCATAACGTTCGGCACGGTTTACCGATTGATTGGCGGACCATTTGTTTACCTTAACCGTAAGTTTGTTTGTTTCTCCGAATTTTAGCTTATCCGAAATATCATAACGAAAACGATAAAACGATCCCTGATGAATTGGCCCGGCCGGCTCTCCGTTGATTGCCACTTCAGTATCGGTCATTGAGCCTTCAAATACAATAAAAATGGTTTTACCACGCCAGTTGTTTGGCACATCAAAGTTGTAACTGTACAATCCACTTTCGTCCGAAAATCTGAACTTTTTGCCATAGGTGCGGTAATCGCGCCCGTAATCGTAATTACCAAAACCCTGCTGTTCCCAATGCGAGGGTACTTCAATGGTGGTCCAGTATCCGCTGTTTCGGCCGCCGGTACAGTAAAACTCCCAGGTTTTGGTATTCTCGTTGTCGGTACCCGACAAATACTTTACCTGTTTTGTTTCATTTTCGCCACTGCTTACGAAAGTTGTAACGCTCACTAAAAATAGGGCCAGAAAAAGATGGATTTGTTTCATGGTTTAGTTCCATTTATAAAAGTTAGTTTACCTGCAAGTTAAAATATTTTATTTGTCTTCTTACTGACAGGCATAGTAATCAGACATTCTGATGCACTTGCGATAATGTTTTAGTTTGCCTGCCAAACCACACCGGCATTCTTTGCAACTTGGCTACTCTTATTTAAAATTGGTCACATTCTGATGGATGTAATTTTCATCTCCGATCGATTTAACCAAGACATTTTTTAGAAATACTTTTCTCACCGGAAGTTCTTCATTCCCCAGTATCCGCGAAATAAAACCGGCTTCATTTGCCTGAAAATTCACAGTTTTAATTGCCATCAGGTTTTTCGACAACAATATCAGGACTATCTGGCCAAAAGAAATTTTTGTACGAATCCGGCTTTGAGGGATCAAAACACCCAAAATCATCAACAACATATTTTGCGATACCAAGTTTCTTATCTTTAATTTGCTGAACCACACATTTTGCCAGCTCGTAAGCTCCGTAAGCGTTAAAATGGGTGTTATCAGCCAGGGGTTCTTTCTGGTTCGGAAAGGTATTGGCAGGATAATGAACAAAAGCCTTTTTTGAATTTTCAACTCCCAGCGCCTCATACAAATCTTTGCTCATCGCATTCAGATCAATCAACGGAATATTTTCTTCTTTTGCCAGTTGTCGCATGGCATCCGGATATTCTTCCAGCGTATTTACAATTTTACCGTTCTCATCAAACTTCCGCCGGTTTGTTGAAGTTACCAAAACCGGATACCCGCCTTTTTTTCGTGTTTCATTTATAAAATACCGCAATTCATCCTGATAAGTGGTGTACGGCTCCACATGACTGCTTCCAGGCTTTTGGTCGTTGTGGGCAAATTCGATCAAAAGGTAATCGCCGGGCTTCATTCTGCTCAGGATTTTCTTCAAACGATTTTCTCCGCGAAAAGCTCTTAAAGTCTCTCCCGATTCTGCAAAATTGGCTACTGCTACCTCAGGTTTGAGAAAACGGGGAAACATTTGGCCCCACGAAGCCCAGGGTTCGTATTCCTGATCGGTAACGGTAGAATTACCTGCCAGGAAAATCACCGGCACATCATCGGCCCTTTCAATTTCGATATACCGCACAGAAGGATTGATTCCGTTAAATTCCAGACTCAGACTTTTATCCCAGTTTTTATATGGTAATTCTCTCGTTTTTAGACGAATGCTTTCGGTAGTGTTAATTTGTGGCGAACGAACATCTGCAACAATCGTTTTCTTCACGATTTCTCCTTTCGGGATATGAATTTCTTCCAACATCAAACGGCGCGACTCAGCCTTTACCGTGATGGAAGATTTTGTTTCTGTACTGCCCAAACCAAGCGTTATCTTGTAACGTCCTTCCGGAATATCGAGCTGAAAATAAAAAGGCGACGCTGAACTTAGCCCGTCATTTTCAGATTCACCCGGTCCATTTTGGCTGAATCCATTAACAATCCCGACAGGGACAATTCCGTAGCCTTTTTCTTCGGAATACAAATCTGCCGACGTAATTTGCGTAAAACCTTTCTGAATGTTTCCCGGACCAAAATCAAATTTTCGGGAAATCGTTTTTGTTTCTTCGTACAAGGTGCTTGCGACAGCACTACAGGAAACTATAAAAAGAATGGCAAATAAAGTTTGTGTTTTCATCATAAGTTTATATCAGCCTTATTCCAGTATCAAAAAAGAAATGTAAATGTTATAAAAGTAGTTTCCTTCTTTATTTCTGCAAAGTAAATAAGAGACTGTTTTGATTATATTTTTTAGCATTTTACATTCCCAAAAATGCCTTTGGATTTTCACCAATATGTTTTGTAAATATCCTGGAAAAATAAAACGGGTCCTTGTACCCCAGAATAAAAGCGACTTCTTTTATCCGAAGCGACTGGTTGGTAAGCAAACGAATGGCTTCCTGCATTTTTAGTTTGATGAAATAATCGATGGGCGAAACACCGGTGCGTTGCTTAAATAATTTCGAAAGATGCGATTCTGAAAGTTGTGCAGCCCGGGCCAGCTCCCCAATACTCAGCATACGGTTCAGGTTTTCCTGCATGTAATGAATGGCCTTTTCAACCGGGTCTTTATATTTCAGCCCTTTTGCCGAGCGGATGGTGTTCACATAAAAAAACGACGCCAGCAAACTGTTCAAACACAAATTACTGTATTCCAGATTCTCCAGGCTAAAACCGGCTTCCAAAACCGTGAGGATATCATCAAAATAGCGGATTCGTGCATCCACCCGCGCATCGCCTGCCGGATCGAGCTGCTGCACTTTCCCAAAAAAACGGCCAAAACAATTACTGCGCTTTCCACCAAAATGCAGCCAGTAAATCGACCACGGCATTTCTTCGGACGACCAGTATGAATGCGCCTTTCCGGCTTCAATCACAAAGTACGAATTGGGCACAATCTCAAAACTTTCCTCATTCAGGCTTACAAAGCCCGAACCATCGATACAATAAATGAGAATATGTTCCTGAATTCCGCTGTCACGTTTTCGAAGATGGCCTTTTGCAGCCGGGTAAAAACCGATGTCGCTTAAATACAACTCGCCAAACAAGGCATTTTGCCTGCTTTTTTCAATCTGTAATTTTGAAAGCACCACACTGCGGTCGCCATAAAACTGATCCTGCTTGCCGCTTTGGGGTATTGCTGAAATTTTCGGCCTGTTCATTCGAATTGATTTACTACGGCCAAAATAACAACATTATCCATTTAGTCAAATTCTTTTTCGAAGAATCATTCGGAAGACATCAAACTAATACATTGATTAACAAAACATAGTTAATCAGCGACAAAATCTCCCTTCGGATAAAAATAAAACAAGATAATCCATGCAATAAGCACATCGTCCATTGAATAAATCTTTTATGACTACTAATTTCGTTTCCAGCTTCAGAAATTATAATTTAAACTGAAATCTGATAAAATCACAACAATGAAATTCATTCCGGTATTCCTTCTTGTAGTTGCCTTATTTTCGTGCAACAAACCCCAGCCAACCTTACCTTCCACGCAACACAACCTGGTATTTAACGAACTGGCCCAACGTTGGGACGAAGCCATTCCGTTAGGAAACGGGATGCTGGGCTGCCTGGTGTGGGAAAAAGACGGCAAACTGCGTATGTCGCTCGACCGTGCCGACCTTTGGGATTTGCGCCCGAAAGAAAACATCAATTTCGATGAATGGAAGTTTAACGATGTGTATGAACATTGGAAATCGGGCGACTACCAAACCGTGCAAAAGGAGTTCGACCGCCCGTCGAATAATTATGCGGCACCATCGAAAATTCCGGCAGCGGCACTCGAATTCAATATCGAAAAGCTGGGAAAAGTAAAACAGGTAACACTCGACCTGTCCACGGCAAGTAGCACTGTTGAGTGGGAAAACGGCGCCAAACTTACCACTTTTATACAGGCCGATCAATCGATTGGCTGGTACCGTTTCGAGAATATCCCCGAAGAACTAAGCACCGAACTGATTGCACCCGACTACCAGGGCGAACGTGAAGAAAAGCAAGGCAAACAATCGCTTAGCCAGTTGGGCTACCCTGCCGGCACGATACAAAAAGAAGCCAACAGCATTACCTACAATCAAAAAGGGTGGAACGAATTTGCCTACGAAGTACATGTTGAATGGCAAAACAAAGGAAACACTCTGAAAGGTTGCTGGTCGGTTTCGTCGCAAAAAGACCACAAACAACAAAGTACGCCTGCCACCGAACTGGTTGCGCAGGAACAAACAAAGGGTTTCGACCAATCATTTGCCGAACACAAAAACTGGTGGCAAAATTACTGGGCACAATCAACCATAGCCATTCCCGACACCTTGCTCGAAAAACAATATTACCTCGAAATGTACAAGTTTGGCTCGGCTGCCCGCGAGAATACACCGCCAATTTCGTTGCAGGCAGTTTGGACGGCAGACAACGGTCAGATTCCGCCGTGGAAAGGCGACTTCCACCACGATCTGAACACCCAGCTGAGCTACTGGCCATCGTACGCCGGAAACCAGCTTCAGCTTGAAAAAGGTTTTGTAAACTGGCTGTGGGACAAGCGCCCGGCCTTTAAAAAATATACCCGCGATTATTTTGAAGCCGACGGCCTGAACGTTCCCGGGGTTTCTACTTTAGATGGCGAACCGATGGGCGGCTGGATTCAGTACTCAATGGGACAGACCGTAGCCGGCTGGCTGGGGCAAAATTTCTACAACCACTGGCGCTACACCATGGATCGTAATTTCCTGGAAATACGAACTTACCCGTGGTTAAAAGACGTGGCCTTATTTTTCAATCAGGTTTCGGAAACCACTGAATCAGGTACCAAAAAACTGAAAATGAGTTCAAGTCCTGAGATCTACAATAATTCAGTAAAAGCCTGGTTTGGCGAAACCACCAATTTCGAACTGGCACTCATCCGCTGGACTTACGAAAAAGCTGCTGAATGCGCCCGCGAATTGGGGCTGAATATGGAGGCGCTGGCCTGGGAAAATGAATTAAAAAAGTGGCCCAATTATTCTGTTGATCCTGAAACCGGACTGACTTTTGCACCCGGCTTTCCGTACAACCAATCGCACCGGCACTTCTCGCACCTATTGGCTTTTCACCCACTCGGAACGCTCGATTACTCGAATGGCGAAAAAGAAAAAACGATCATAGAAAACTCGCTCAAAAACCTGGAAACACAAGGTTCTTCGGCTTGGGTTGGTTATTCATTCAGTTGGCAGGGAAACATGTATGCCCGCGCCTTTGAAGGCGATAAAGCAGCCAAAGTCTTACGCACTTTTGCCGAATGTTTCTGTTCAAAAAACTCGTTTCACCTAAACGGCGACCAGTGCAAAGCCGGCCACTCAAATTTAACTTATCGCCCTTTCACGCTCGAAGGAAACTTTGCTTTTGCATCGGGAATCCAGGAAATGTTGTTGCAAAGTCACACCGGAATCATAAAAGTATTTCCGGCGCTTCCTGCCGACTGGAAAGCCGCAAGTTTTGACAAACTCAGAGCTAACGGGGCATTTCTTGTTTCGGCAGTTCTGAGCGAAGGAACTACCAGCGAAATTACCATCACCGCAGAAGCAGGAGGAGAACTTAAAATCGATAATCCGTTTGCAGGCGAATTTACGGCCAGCAAAGAATATGCAATCAACGGCAAAACCATTACCATTTCAACCACTGCCGGAGAAACCATTCATCTAACTAAAAAGAACTGATTATGACTTATTCATTAAAATCTATTTTCCTGATTGCCACTGTGGCTTTTGCGCTGGCATGTTCCGCCCCAAAAGACCAACCCGGGGAAACACGCCCCAATGTGTTGCTCATTATTTCTGATGATCAGGGTTATGCCGACTTTTCTCCCTTTGAGAATCATTCGTCAGAAATTTCGACCCCCAACATGAACCGCCTGGCTGAAAGCGGGATGATATTTACGCAGGCTTACACAACGGCACCGGTTTGCAGCCCGTCGCGTGCCGGGCTGAATACGGGCAAAAACCAGTTCCGCTGGGACGAAAATGCCGCCTGGCAACCCGGCCTGCCCGACAGTGTGCGCACCATTGCCGAATACCTTAAAGCTGCCGGTTACACCACCGCAAGGATAGGCAAAAGCGATTACGGAAAAAATTACCACCGCTTCGATGTGCGCGAATACCCGCTGAATCACGGTTTCGATCATTTTCTGGGTTTTAGCGCACATGCCCACGACTATTGGCTGAACTCGAAAGAAAGCGCCGATCGTACGCCCGACCCGAATGGAACCAGCGCCCATCTTGGCCCGCTGATGCACGACCACGATTATAAAAGCTACAACGAAGGGTACCTCACCGATATTTTTACCGACGAGGCCATCAACTATTTCAAAACAGAAAGGGAACAACCTTTTTTCCTTACACTGGCCTACAATTCGGTGCACCATGTTATTCACGAAGTTCCGCAAAAATACCTCGACAAATACGAGGTGAAACCCATTCATAATTACGATCCCGACAGCATGGAAACTTTTGGCCGTCAGAAACCCGGATCGTACTCGGCCTATTACGAAAAATACACCCGCCTTGGCGAAATTCAGGATGAAGATATGCGAAAATATTACCTCGCCAACCTGAACTGCCTCGACGATAATATCGGACGTGTGTTGGATGCGTTGAAAGAACAAGGGCTGGACAAAAACACGCTGATTATTTACATTAGCGACAACGGCGGTTCGCCAATTACCGGAGCGCTGAATGCGCCGCTATCGGCCGGAAAATATTCGCTTTGGGAAGGCGGAATTCGTGTGCCAATGGCCATTTCGTGGCCGGGAAAAGTGGAGGCCGGAAAAGTGCAGACCAACTATGTTTCTGCTGCCGATATTTTGCCAACCATTACGAAAGCTGCCGGAATTCAGCTCACCGACCAGACTATTGACGGGAAAAACCTTCTGTCCCCGGCAGGCTCGCAGGAAAGGCTTTTGGTTTGGAAGTGGGGAAATACCTGGGCCGTGCGCAAAGGCGACTGGAAACTGACCAACACCAATGAATCGTGGGGAAAAGGCCGTCCTTCAGCGCAATACATCAAACCCATTTCAAACGACCACAGCCTTAAACTTTTCAACCTCGAAAATGATCCGGGTGAACAGGAAAACCTGGCAGAAAAAATGCCTGAAAAATTGGAAGAATTACAAAATGCCTACAAGCAATGGTGTGCTGAAAACCTGGGCAATTACTAATTAAAATTTATAATCAATCCGCAGAAATCTTTTTTAAATGAAACTGATACAAGGTTTTAAGCCGATAAAATTATCATTCCTCGCAATTGCTCTTCTGCTGAACATTACGGCAATTGCCCAAAACAACACCATCGACCTGTCGGGAAGCTGGAAAGTAAAACTCGACCCTGAAAACGAATGGGTAAAAAAGGGCTTTTGCAAAACTGAAGGCGACATAACGCTGCCCGCATCACTGGCCGAATTTGATTATGGTTTCCTTACCGATTCGTCGGATTTTGGAATACTGACGCCCAGTTACAAATACGTTGGCAAGGCGTGGTATTCGCGCCAGATTGAAATCCCGGAAAGCTGGAAAAACAAACAGTTTGAGCTTATGCTGGAGCGTGTACTTTGGGAATCGCGGGTGCTTATTGATGGCGTGGAACTCAGCTGCAACGATGCACTTGGAACGGCTCATATTCACCAACTTGGCGAGCTAAAACCAGGCATCCATCAACTTACAGTTTTGGTGGATAACGAAATGATTCACAACATTGGCGACAAAGGCCACGGCTACGGCGAATACACACAAAGCATCTGGAACGGAATTGTGGGGCGCATGGAATTACAGGCCTTCGATCCGGTGCACATCACCTCGCTGCGCACTTTTCCTGATATCGTTAACAACCGGCTGAAACTTGAAATTGACCTGAATACGGCCGCAAAAAAAACAGTGGCTTTGAGTTACACCATAAAATCGATTAAAAGCGGTGCCACGGTTTTACAGGGCGAAAAAACAATTAAGCCAACCAAAGATCAAAAGCAGTTTCAGCTTGAAATTTCAGCCGAAAACAAACTTCAGCTTTGGAGCGAATTTACGCCCGAAGTATATCAGCTTGAAGTAAAGCTCAGCACCGGGAAAAACTCGGATGTGCATGCCACCGAATTCGGTTTTTACGAAGTCAGTAAAAGCGCGCATAAAATCCTGATTAACGGCCAGCCCGTGTTTCTGCGTGGCAACCTCGATTGTGTGCATTTTCCGCTTACCGGATACCCGTCGTGCAACATCGAAGACTGGGAACGCATTTTCAATATTTACAAAGATTATGGATTGAACCACGTCCGTTTTCACTCGTGGTGCCCGCCCGAAGCGGCTTTTAAAGCAGCCAACCGTGTGGGAATATACATACAGGCCGAAGCATCGATTTGGATTGACTGGTGGATGAGTGTTGACAACACCAAACGCGGCCGCCCCGAAATGAATACCAAAGGTTTCCCGAAAGGGCTGGGGCACAATGCCTCGCGCGACAGTTTTGTGGTTCAGGAAATGAATCGCGTGATAGACTTTTACGGCAACAACCCGTCATTCACCCAATTTTGCATTGGCAACGAGCTGGGCAATTCCGATTTCGATGTGATGAAAACCTGGGTGGCCGACCTGAAAGCAAAAGATCCGCGTCGTTTGTTTGCCGTTTCCACCGCCCGCCAAATTACCGAAATTGACGATTATTCGGCAACCCACAGCATTAAAGGGATTGGGCGCACCCGCGGAATGAGCGGACCACGTACCAACTGGGATTTTGAAGAAAATTATGGCCGGATGGATATCCCGATTATCGCGCACGAAATTGGCCAGTGGCCGGTTTATCCGCGCTGGACGGAAATTGACAAATACACCGGAACACAAATAGCCAGAAACCTACAGCAGATGAAAGCGCAGGCCGAAAAAAACGGCATTGCCGGGCAAAACGAAAAACTGGTGCAGGCTTCGGGCGCCCTCAACCAAATAATGTATAAATACGAAACCGAGTCGTTTTTGCGCACCGAAAGTTGTGCAGGTGTTCAGCTGCTGAGCATGCAGGATTACCAGGGACAAGGCGAGGCGCTCATCGGCTGGCTCGACTGCTTTTGGGACAGCAAAGAAATTACAACACCCGAAAAATTCAGGCAGCATTTTACCACTACCGTTCCGCTTTTACGCATGGAAAAAATGGTTTGGCAGAACAACGAAACATTTACCGCCGAGGCTCAGTTGGCGCATTACGGCGAAGCTGATTTAAACAAAAATTGCAGCTGGAAAATCACCGATAACACAGGAAATTTACTGGCAAACGGAAGTTTCAGCCAAAACCGGTTTAAGCGCGGTTCGCTAAACAATCTGGGTGAAATTTCATTCAACCTTGACACAATAAAAGAAGCCCGCAAATTGCGGATTACCATTGAAGTTGACAACACCGAATTTCAGAACAGCTGGAACATTTGGGTGTATCCGGCGCAGCTTCCCGAAGTTAAAAACGAAAGCGAAATTTATGTTTGTTCTGAACTCAACAACGAGGCATTTCAGCAGCTAAAAGCAGGAAAGATGGTGTTACTAAATGCCAGCAAACTGGGCACCGACGAAAGCTCCGTTATTGCCGGGTTTTACCCGCTTTACTGGTCGCTTACCTTTTTCCCGGGGCAGGGCAAAACCAATATCGGGCTGGCTGTGGATCAATATCACCCGGCTTTTGCCAGTTTCCCAACGGCTTATCATTCCGATTGGCAATGGGAAAGCATCAGCAAAAATGCCAAAGGTTTTATCCTGAACGACTTGCCAGCGTATTATGCGCCTATCGCCCAGCCGGTTGACGATTTCCACCGAAACAACAAAGTGGGTTCCATCTTCGAAATAAAAGCCGGAAACGGAAAATTGCTGGTTTGCGGTTACGACCTGGATGCTGATCTTCCGGTAGCCCGCCAATTAAAATACAGTTTGCTGAAATACATGAAATCCGATGCTTTCGCACCAAAACAAACGGTAAGCGATGAGTGGCTGAAAAATATTTTCCCGATGATACCAACTGCCGAAAATGTGGCAGTTGACAGCGAGTATGAAAACGCCATTTTACACTTGAAAGCGGCGGCTAAACTGCAAAGCAAAAATGAAAGCAGCGCGTGGTCGAAAAACGAGGATCAGGTAATTGTTGCCAAAGATGTTAGCTACAAAGTAAAAGCCGACGGCATTTGGAAAGACGATCATATTTCGGCCTGGCATGGAAAAGAAATGGAGCTGAACGTGAAATGTCCCGACGGGATTTTGGGAACTTTACTCGTACATTTCAGCGACTGGAACAACAACGGGCGCACCGGAATGCTCGAATTTGAAGGCCGGAAAACCAAGCTCGAAAAACACAGCGGTGACGGGCAATGGGTGAAATTTCATGTGATGCGCGAAGACAGCAACGACGGTAACCTGAAACTGAAAACCAGCGCACTCACCGGCCCCAACCTGATGATTACGGAAGTAATTTTGCTGAAAGAATAAAACAAATCAATCATACAAAAAGGAAATCAGGCCATAAACTATAATTCAACTAAAATGAGTGAACACAAATTCAATAAACGCTTTATCCTGGGGATCACCGTGGTATCGGCCATGGGTGGGCTGCTGTTTGGCTACGACTGGGTAGTTATTGGCGGCGCAAAACCCTTTTACGAACGGTTTTTCGAAATCACACAATCGGCCAACCTGCAAGGCTGGGCCATGAGCAGCGCCCTGATCGGCTGTCTGTTTGGCGCCTCGTTGTCGGGCTACCTTTCCGACCGCTTCGGACGAAAACTGCCTTTGATTGTGGCTGCATTTCTGTTTACACTTTCGGCAATCGGTACCGGGGCTGTCAATCATTTTACGCCCTTTATTATTTTCCGCGTGCTTGGCGGGCTCGGAATCGGAATGGCGTCGGCGATTTCGCCCATGTACATTGCCGAGGTTTCGCCGGCACCCATGCGCGGCCGCCTGGTGGCTGTTAACCAGCTTACCATCGTTATCGGGATTCTGGCAGCGCAGATTGTAAATTACCTGATTGCACAAAAAGTTCCCGACGGTGCCAGCGATGCACTGATCGCTCAATCGTGGAACGGCCAAATGGGCTGGCGCTGGATGTTCTGGGCCGAAATCGTTCCGGCTTTCACCTTTTTTATCCTGGCCTTTTTTATTCCTGAAAGTCCGCGCTACCTGGCAAAATCGGGGAAACTTGAGGCCTCGCTAAAAATTCTGGAAAAAATAGGTGGCGCAGCATATGCAAAATCGGAAGAAGCACAAATTACAGAAACCTTGCAGCATGCATCGCAAAAAATAGACTGGCAGGCCATACGGGCAAAAAAAATTCGCCCAATTCTAATTTTGGGTATTGTACTGGCTGTTTTTCAGCAGTGGTGCGGCATCAACGTCATTTTTAACTATGCTGAAGAGGTGTTTACATCCGCCGGTTATTCGGTTTCCGATATGTTGCTGAATATCGTGATCACTGGCTCGGTAAACCTGGTTTTTACGCTGGTGGCCATGCGCATGATCGACAGCTGGGGCCGCCGCAAACTGATGTTACTCGGTGCTTCGGGACTGGCCATTATTTACCTGTTTTTGGGTGGCAGCTATTTCTGGGAAATCCAGGGGCTGGTAATCCTGATACTTGTCGTGCTGGCCATTGCCGTTTACGCACTTACACTGGCGCCGGTAACCTGGGTGGTGCTTTCCGAAATTTTCCCCAACCGGGTGCGCGGCGCAGCCATGGCCATTGCCACCACAGCACTGTGGATTGCCTCCTTTGTGCTTACCTACACCTTCCCTATTCTGAATAAATTACTAAATGCATCGGGCACTTTCTGGCTGTATGCGATCATCAGTTTTGCAGGATTTTTATTTGTCTTGAAAAAACTGCCCGAAACAAAAGGGAAGAGTCTCGAAGAAATTGAGAAAAAATTCACCAACTAAACCAAAAATCATGAAACAGATAAGTTTTCTTTTAAGCCTTTTCATTTTAGCGCTGTGGAGTTGTACAAACGATATCGGTACAAGCATCGACCTGGCAGGCCAGTGGCAGTTCCAGACCGACCCAAACGACCGTGGAATAACCGAAAAATGGTTCAATAAAGATTTACCCGAACAGGTGAATTTACCCGGCTCGATGGTGGAAAACGGGAAAGGCGACAACATTACTTTCGACACCGAATGGACGGGCACGCTAAAAAATAAGGAGTGGTACACCGATCCGAATTATGCGCCCTACACCAGTGCTGAAAATGTGCGGATGCCGTACTGGCTTCAACCCGAAAAAAAATATACCGGCGCTGCCTGGTACCGCAAAACCATTAGCATTCCGAAAAACTGGAACGGACAAAATATTACGCTTACGCTGGAACGTCCGCATTGGGAATCGACCGTGTGGATTAACGACCAGCAGGTTGGTATGCAAAACAGCCTGGCAACAGCCCACGTTTTCGATATCTCTCAGTTTCTGCATTCGGGTAAAAACTCCATTACGGTTCGAATCGACAACCGCATAAAAGAGGTGGATCCGGGCATCGATTCGCACAGTATTACCGACCATACGCAAAGCAACTGGAACGGGATTGTTGGCGAGCTATCACTCAAGGCAAACGGTAAAATTTATATTGAAAATACTGCGGTTTTTCCTGATGCAACAAGCAAAACCGTACACATTAAAGCCACCGTTTTTAATTTGTTGAATGAAACGCAAGCAGCTACTCTTTCGGCAGTTGCCAATTTAAAATCTTCGACTAATGAAGGCGAAACTAAATCGGAAGACTTTCAGCTAAAACCAGGAAAGAACAGTATTGAAGTAAATTATACACTGGGTGAAAATGCCCTGCTTTGGGATGAGTTTAATCCGAATGTTTATGCCTTGCATTTAGAGCTAAAATCGGGAACTGAAACAAGTCACAAAGCAATCGATTTTGGCTTTCGTGATTTTAAAGCTGCCGGCACCCGTTTTACAATCAACGGCCGGCCGGTTTTTCTACGCGGAACTCTGGAATGTGCTGCCTATCCCCTAACCGGTTACCCTCCAACCGGCACTGAATACTGGGAAAAAATATATACGGCAGTAAAAGCGCACGGTTTGAACCATGTCCGTTTTCACTCGTGGTGCCCACCCGAAGCAGCTTTTGTGGCCGCCGACAACATGGGTATTTACCTGCAGGTGGAATGTTCGTCGTGGGCCAATGTGAGCACCAAACTGGGCAGTGGCCTCCCCATCGATCAGTACATCCTCGACGAAGCTGAGCGCATTGTTGCTGTCTATGGAAATCATCCGTCGTTTGTGATGATGGCTTACGGAAATGAACCGGCAGGGCCAAAACATGCCGAGTTCCTCACCAATTTCGTGGAACACTGGAAAAACAAAGATTTGCGGCGTGTTTATACCAGCGCAGGTGGCTGGCCGGCACTCGCAGTGAACGATTACAACAACCTGCCGCAGCCCCGAATTCAACGCTGGAATGAAGAACTGAAAAGCATTATTAATGCCGAAGCACCCAAAAGTAATTACGACTGGTCGCCCATTATTTCGAAATACGACATTCCGGTGGTAAGCCACGAAATCGGGCAATGGTGTGTCTATCCAAATTTTAAGGAGATTGAAAAATATACCGGCGTATTGAAAGCCAAAAACTTCGAACTTTTCCGCGAAAGCCTGGCCGCTCATAATATGGCAGAACTGGCCGACAGCTTTTTGCTGGCCTCCGGAAAACTTCAGGCACTTTGTTACAAAGCCGATATTGAAGCGGCGCTACGTACACCGGGTTTTGCCGGTTTTCAACTGCTTGGGCTGAATGATTTTCCGGGGCAGGGAACCGCTCTGGTGGGTGTTCTCGATGCTTTTTGGGAAGAAAAAGGATACATTACTGCCGACGAATTCCACCGCTTTTGTTCGACAACCGTTCCGCTGGCCCGATTCGGAAAACGTATTTTCTCCGAAGGCGAAACCATAACAGTACCGCTTGAAGTGGCTCATTTTGGCGAGAACGAACTGACAAATATTAAACCGGAATGGCAACTGACTGAAGACGGGAAAATTATTGCCGAAGGCACTTTGGATCAGCAAAATATTCCTGTAGGAAACGCCATTCAACTGGGTGAAATCGCTTACAAATTTAAAACTGAAAACCGACCACGAAAAGTAACAATTGAAGTAAGTGTCGGAGATTTTTCGAATAACTGGGACTGCTGGGTTTATCAGGCAAAACTTCCTGCCGCAAACAAAGAAATTATTATTGCAAACACTTTGGATGAAGCAACGATCGCCGCACTTAAAAACGGCGCTAAAGTGCTGCTTTCAACAAAAAAAGGAAGCATAAAAAACGGTTACGGCGGCGAAGTAGGAATTGGATTTTCGAGCATTTTCTGGAACACTGCCTGGACAAGCGGGCAAAAACCACACACGCTGGGAATTCTGTGTAATCCTGAACATCCTGCGCTTAAAGAATTTCCTACCGAATACCACTCGAACTGGCAGTGGTGGGACGCCATGAGCCATTCGAATGCAATTACGACCGAAAGCTTTTCGAAGCCAGTAGTGCCGATCGTTCGCGTAATCGACGACGGGGTGACCAACCGCCAGCTTGCCCTGCTTTTTGAAGTGAGTGTTGGAGAAGGCAAGCTGCTTGTTTCGGGCATCGACCTGACGTCAGACCTGAAAAACAGGCCCGAAGCACAGCAGTTGCGCTACAGCCTCGAAAAATACATGGCCGGCAACCGCTTTAATCCGCAAACGGCGTTAAGCGCACAAGAAATTCAAAACATGTTTAAGTAACGAATTCCTCAAAACAGTTCAGACAAATAAGATGCATAAAAAAATACGCTGCAAACGGGAGAAAATGGTTTTGCCAACTTATGGTTTGGGCCAGCCCGAAATTAATCCGATGTTTTTTGAAAAACGGGTTTACCAGGGCTCGTCGGGCAAAGTTTATCCCGTGCCTTTTATCGACAAAGTGTTCGATACTAAAGCCGATAAACATTACGATTCGGTGATCCTCGAAAATGATTTTATCCGCCTGGTACTGCTGCCCGAAATCGGAGGCCGCATTTTTGAAGCGCAGGACAAAACCAACAATAATTACGATTTCTTTTATAAGCAGCATGTTATAAAACCGGCGCTTGTTGGGCTTGCCGGCCCGTGGATTAGCGGTGGCGTGGAATTTAACTGGCCGCAGCACCACCGTCCGGGAACTTATTTACCAACGGCGGTGCACATTGAAGAAGAAGCCGATGGCGCCCGGACAGTTTGGATGTCGGAGTACGACCCGATGAACCGCTTAAAAGGAATGCACGGCATCCGTGTTCGCCCCAACAGTTCGCTGATTGAATTGCGCGGCCGGCTTTTTAACCCAACGCCCATTACGCAAACGTTTCTGTGGTGGGCCAACGTTGCGGTGCGTGTTCACGATGATTACCAAAGCTTTTTCCCGCCCGATGTGCATTATGTTGCCGACCATGCAGTACGCGCGCTTAGCAGTTTTCCGCTTGCAGAAAACGATTATTACGGAATTCCGTACCACAAGCGCCCGGGAAATAACGACCTGCGCCGTTACCAAAATATTCCGGTGCCAACCAGTTACATGGTTTGCAATACGAAATACGATTTTTTTGGTGGTTACGATTTTCAGGCCGATGGCGGCCTTGTTCATGTTGCCAACCGCCACATTGCCCCGGGGAAAAAACAATGGACCTGGGGAAATGAAGCCTTTGGTCGCGCCTGGGATCGCGAACTAACCGACAAAGACGGGCCTTATTTCGAATTGATGGCTGGTGTTTATACCGACAATCAACCCGATTTTACCTACCTCCTCCCCTACGAAACCAAAACATTTTCGCAGTTCTGGTGGAGCTACAAAAATCTGGGGCCAGTACAAAATGCCAACAAAGACCTTGCGCTACGCTTGGTGGTTCAAAACGATAATTCACTGGATTTTGGCGTGGCAGCGAGTAAACACTTCGAAAGTTTGACGCTTATCCTGAAAATTGGCAATCAAACAAAAGTGTTTAGCGGGGTTGAAATTTCGCCGAAAAAACCCTGGAAAGGCGAACCAATAAGCGTTCAGCCTGAATACAAAAATGCACTTTCGCTGCTTGTTGAATCTGCCGATGGTAAGGAACTGATTACCTATCATCAGCGTGAAACAGCTAAAACAAAAGAGCGGAACGTAGCTTTTGAACCTAAACAGGCCAACGAAATTAAAAGTGCAAATGAACTGGAACTGATTGGTGAACACCTCGAACAATACCGGCATCCCACAAGATATCCGGAAACCTATTGGAAAGAAGCTATAAAACGCGATCCGGACAGTTACAAATCGTACATTGCTCTTGGCCGGCAGGAATACCAGAAAGGGAATTTCGGGCAGGCCGAAAGTCAGCTGAAAGAAGTCCTGAAAATCATTACGCGTTATCATCCAAATCCTTCCACCGGCGAGGCTCACTATTATTGCGGGCTGGCTTGTTCGAAGCTCGAAAAAACAGAGGAAGCCTACAGTTTATTTTACAAGGCCTCCTGGAATTTCGAGTGGCGATCGGCAGCATTTTACCAGCTGGCATTAATCGATTGCCAAAACCGTGATTTTGAAACGGCGCTCGAACATTTGGAAGCTTCGCTCGATACCAACCGGATCAACAACAAAGCATGGGTGTTAAAAGCGGTCATTAAACGAAAAACCGGGAACAGCGAAGCAGCGCTGAAAATATTAAGCGAACTCGCCAAGCAGGATGCACTCGATACCTGGGCGAATTTTGAAAAAGCCTTGATTAGCGGCAATTTCGATCCATTTATAGAAGTGTTTGGAAACGATGCCCAAACAATGATTGACATTGCTTTTGAATATGCCGAAGCAGGATTTTACGGTGCTGGGCTAAAGGCCATCGAGTTCAACCACGCCAATGAAACAACCGACTGTGCGGTACCCAACCCGATGCACCGGTCGCCGGTTACCTCTTTTATTGAGGCCTGGTTACATGCGAAAATTGGAGAAATGGCGCATTCTGAAAGGATACTCAAAAGTGCTGTAGAACGCCCGTACAACTACTTTTTTCCCTCGCGGATTAACGAACAAATTGTGCTTGAATGGGCGGTTGAAGCAACTAATTTCGATCCGTTGCCAGCATACGGTTTGGGCAACTATTATTACAACCTGAAACGCCATACCGACGCGATTTCCATTTGGGAGAAAGCCGCTGAAAACTGTTGTGCCTACGCCACACTGTACCGCAACCTGGGAATTGCGTACTGGAATACTTTTTCGGACGGAGAAAAAGCCCGGAAACAGTATTTAAAAGCCATTGAACTGGCGCCGGAAGATATGCGTATTCAGTTTGAATACGACCAGCTTAGAAAAAAGCTAAACGATGATCCGAAGCAGCGCCTCACCGACCTGGAAGCCATTAAAACAAAAATAACGCAACGCGACAATTTTAGTGTTGAACTGGCTGCCTTGTATAATTTCAACGGGCAATTTGAAAAAGCTTTTGAGCTGCTTTCAAGCCGTAATTTTCATCCGTGGGAAGGCGGCGAAGGACAAGTATTGAAACAATATTCGCAAGCCTGTTTGAACCTGGGAAAAACAGCTTTACAAAACAACCGGGCCGAAGAAGCGCTTGAGTGGTTTCTGAAATCGCTGAACACGCCCGATAACCTGGGCGAAAAATACCATCCTTTGCAGGCTGTTGCGCATATAAATTACTGGTTGGGCAAAGCACATCTGAAACTTGGAAATACAGATGAAGCCAATAAGTATTTTATTAAAAGTGCAAACGAAGAAGGCGATTTTATAAATATGGCTGTCAGCTCTTTTTCTGAACTGACGTATTACAGCGCCCTCTCGCTAAGCGAATTAAACCGCCAAACGGAGGCTGCTGAACTCTTGCAAAAAATGAAACAGTTTGCCGAGCAGAACCTGGACAAAGAAGTGAAAATTGATTATTTCGCCACCTCGCTGCCGCTCCTGCTGGTTTTCGACGATGATTTGCAAAAGCGCAATACCTGGGAAAATACATACCTGCTTGCGCTGGCTGAAAAAGGACTTGGCAACATTCAACAGGGAAAACAACTTGCCACCGAAGTTATGAAAATGAATGTAATGCACGATGGAGCGCGGGAATTGAGCAGGTTATAAAAAACATTGATATTTACACCAACAGTTGCAATACTCTGCAATATACAGTTGGAATTACAAATAATACTTTAATGTACTTTATTGCATAAACAATATGAATTAACACCTGTTTAATCATTGTTCAAAGAAATAAAAAGTGAATAACTGATCTTGCAATACAATGATTAAAATATTTTCGAAATTACTTCTCTTCATCGTTCTTTTATACGGATGTTCAAATTCAAAAAACAAAACTCCCCTTGAAAATGTAAAGGAAACGGAGCCGTCAACAACGCAAGCAGTAGTTGGTGAAATGAGTTGCTGCCAGGTAAATTCAAAGTCGAGATTTTTCACGGATGCAGATACACTTTCAATTAAGGCAAATAATGCTGGCTACAAAGACATGGTTTTTATTGAAGGCGGAACTTTTGATATGGGAGCTGATAACGACCAGGCACGCCCCGATGAATTTCCCAAACATCCGGTAAAAGTTCATGGTTTCTGGATGGACATTCATGAAGTGACCAATGCGCAGTTTACAAAATTTGTTGAAGCAACCGGCTATATAACTGAGGCAGAAAAAGATGTGGACTGGGAAGTGATGAAAACTCAGGTTCCTCCGGGAACACCCAAACCTTCAGCAGATGCTTTAAAAGCCGGTTCTATGGTATTTACCCCTCCTTCGCAGGCAGTACCTCTGGACGATTATTCGCAGTGGTGGTCGTGGGTGGTTGGTGCCAACTGGAAACATCCCGAAGGCCCCGATAGCAATATCGATGGCCGGGAAAATAACCCGGTGGTTCATATTTGCTGGAACGATGCCATGGCGTATTGTAAATGGGCAGGCAAACGCTTACCTACCGAAGCTGAATGGGAATATGCCGCCCGGGGAGGCCTAAAAAACAACATTTATCCCTGGGGAAATGAGCACATTGAAGACGGCTCACCAAAAGCCAATTCGTGGAACGGGCATTTTCCAAATCTCAATACCCGGAAAGATGGGTTTGCGGCAACATCCCCAATTGAATCGTACCCAGCAAACGCCTATGGTTTGTACGACATGGCAGGAAATGTGTGGGAGTGGACTGCCGATTGGTACGACATGAACTATTACAAAAGCCTGCCAACCGATAAAGTTACAGTTGATCCGAAAGGCCCGGAGAAAAGTAACGATGCCCGAAATCCCTATGATAAGCGAAGGACCATCCGGGGAGGATCATTCCTGTGCAACGACAGTTATTGCTCAAGTTACCGTGTTGCCGCCCGCATGCCCGGAGAAATTTACACCGGAATGAGCCACACAGGTTTTCGATGTGTAAGAGACAACGAACAATAGCAGGACTGTTATTTAATGTAATTATGGCTATATGTTTAAAAAACTTTTGGAAATTAAAGAGTATCCAAATGAGTTCTCCTTTTTTTTATCTTCTATAAACACATAAAAAGTTACTGCATATACTAATGACAACCAACACATTAAAAGACATTCCATCGGTTCTCAATTCATAATAATTGTTGCTTATACAGTATCAAAATGCATACAGCTAATATTTTCAACCTTGATCATTATCATAAAAAAATATGTTAACTATCTGGATTTTTACCCGAAAATACTATAACTTGTGCCTCATCAGAAAAACTATAAATGTTAAAACTCTATGTTATGATTACTACAAAAATTAAACAGACAGGTAGCTGGATGCTTTTTATTGCACTGTTTGCAGTTGCACTGTTTGCATCGCCTCAACAGGCACAAGCTCAAAGCGAGAAACCAAACATCCTTGTGATAATGGGAGATGACATTGGTTTCTGGAACCTCAGTTACAACAACAAAGGAATGATGGGCTACAAAACGCCCAACATCGACCGCCTGGCACACGAAGGCATGCAGTTTACCGATTATTATGCCGAGCAATCGTGTACGGCAGGCCGCGCTGCTTTTATTACCGGGCAAATGCCGGTGCGTACCGGAATGACAAAAGTAGGTTTGCCGGGTTCTAAACTGGGAATTCAACCCGAAGATCCAACCTTGGCCGAATTACTGAAACCCATGGGTTATGCAACCGGTCAGTTTGGTAAAAACCACCTGGGCGACCTCGATGAGTTTTGCCAACCGAACATGGTTTCGACGAGTTTTTTGGAAACCTGTATCACCTGAATGCCGAAGAAACACCCGAAAATCCGGATTATCCGAAGAATCCAAACTTCAGGAAACAATTCGGGCCGCGTGGTGTAATTAAAAGCACCGCCGATGGCAAAGTAGAAGATACCGGCCCATTAACAAAAAAACGTATGGAAACAGTTGACCAGGAATTTCTGGATGCTGCTGTTGATTTTATGGAAAGACAGGTTGAAGATGATAAACCTTTCTTTTGCTGGTTTAATAGTTCACGAATGCACTATGTTACCCACCCACCGGAAGAATATCAAGGCAAATCAGGATTAAATTTCTATGCAGATGGAATGCTGCAACACGACGACCAGATCGGACAAATTCTTGATAAACTGGATGAAATGGGCATTGCCGAGAACACCATTGTTATTTACACTACTGATAACGGCCCCCACTTTAATATGTGGCCCGACGGAGGTATTACACCTTTCAGAAGTGAAAAGAACACCAACTGGGAAGGTGGATATCGTGTGCCATGTGTAATTCGCTGGCCGGGTAAAATTGAAGCCGGTAGTGTTACCAACGAAATTGTGGCCGGAAACGACTGGTTACCAACCTTAATGGCTGCCGTGGGCGAACCCAATATTAAAGAGAAATTGTTAAATGGTTACAAGGGGGTTGACAGAACTTATAATGTTCATTTAGATGGTTACAACATCCTGCCATATCTTACCGGCGAAAAAGAAGTTGGAAAAGATCAGTATGGATCAACAACCTGGCCTCGTCACGAATTTTACTACTGGAGCGACGACGGCGATTTGGTAGCCATGCGTTACGACCGTTGGAAAGTGGTATTTATGGAACAACAATCATCAAAAATGGGTGTTTGGATGTACCCGTTCGTAAAACTACGTGCACCACTGATTTTTGATCTTCGTATGGATCCGTTCGAACGTGCACAGCACAATGCCAACGATTACTATACCTGGATGGAAGAAAGAGCTCAGTTTATTGCAGTAGGCGCTCAGGCTATTGCCGGAAATATGCTTCAGACCTTTGCTGACTATCCTCCACGACAAAAACCCGCAGCATTTAATCTCGACGATATTATGGAAGGTTTTATGAATGCCGGAGAAGGTAAATAAGTTGGAATTCTTGTTATTCTTTAGTTACTAATGAATAGTTGAAATTAGAATATTAAAAATGAGGAATTGGCTATCAACTAGGATAGCCAATTCCCTTTTACTATACATGGACGAATAAATACACCTTACATAATTTTAACTGTATCCAATTATGAAAAAATTAGACATTCCCTTTTTTAAAATGTCAGGCATGGGAGCGGTAGTTTTAGCTCTTTTTGCGCTAACCGTGTTTGGTGCACCAAAAAATGCAAGTGCCCAGAACACAAAAAAACCTAATATCCTAATTATTTGGGATGATGATATTGGCTGGTCGAACGTCAGCAAGTACAATATGGGAATGATGGGGTTCAAAACCCCAAATATTGACCGCATAGCAGATGAAGGCGCCATGTTTACCGATTGGTACGCACAACAATCGTGTACAGCGGGGCGTGCTGCATTTATACTGGGACAGCACCCTTTCCGTACAGGATTGTTGACAATTGGAATGCCTGGTTCGAAACAGGGTATCCAGGAATCGATGCCAACCATCGCCGATTTGCTCAAAGACCACGGCTATGCAACCGGACAGTTTGGGAAAAATCATCTGGGTGATCAGGACGAACACCTGCCTACCAACCATGGTTTCGATGAGTTCTTCGGAAACCTGTACCATCTAAATGCAGAAGAAGAACCGGAAGGATATTATTATCCGAAATCAGATGAATTCCGTAAAAAATTCGGACCTAGAGGAGTACTTCATTCTTATTCGGACGGAAAAGTGGAAGATACAGGCCCACTCACCAAACAAAGAATGGAAACTGTAGATGAAGAATTTTTGGATGCTACGCTTAAGTTTATGGACAAAGCACACGACGATGGGAAACCATTCTTTGTGTGGTTTAATTCTACACGTACCCACGTTTGGACGCACTTAAAAAAAGAAAGTGTTGGAAGAACAGGCCATGGCCTCTACGCCGATGCATTGACTGAGCTCGATGATATGGTTGGCCAGTTACTCGCAGAATTGGAAGAATTAGGGATTCTGGATAACACGATTGTTATGTTCTCAACTGATAACGGAGCAGAAAAAGCAACCTGGCCCGATGGTGGCACAAACCCGTTTATGGGCGAAAAGGGAACAACCTGGGAAGGAGGATTCCGTATTCCGTGTGTTATTCGCTGGCCTGGAGTTCTGAAGCCAGGAACTATCGATAACAATATTTATTCGCACGAAGATATGATGCCAACATTGCTCGCGGCAGCCGGTGTCCCCGATGTTAAAGAGAAACTTTTAAAAGGTTATTCTGCCAATGGTAAAAATTTCAAAGTTCATTTAGACGGATACAATTTATTGCCTTACTGGCAAGGAGAAGTAGAAGAAGATCCTCGTAAAGAAATTTTCTATTTTAGTCAGGGAGGTAGCTTAAATGCACTTCGTTACCAAGACTGGAAAGCGCATTTTACCATATTAAAAGGAGCCATTAACGAAGCAGTGGAAGAAAAACCAGCATGGCCGGTTTTGGTTAACCTAAGGGAAGATCCATACGAAAGAATGTGGGACGAATCACAAATGTACATTCCATGGTACATTGAAAATATGTGGGCATTTGTTCCTGCTCAAGCAATAACAGCCGAATTTCTGAAAACCTTTGAGGAGTTCCCGCCAGTGCAGGGTTCTTCTTTAAGTATCGACAAGGTAGTTAAAAGTATGACAACAAATCCGACTGCCCAATAGAAATCCTCATCTAAATAATAGAATGAATTGGCTATCTGCAAAGGCAGCCAATTCATTTCTTTGTTACACCAAAAACCGGAAACTATGACTCAGAGATTTCTTATTCTGCTATTTGTTTCAGCTATCCTGTTTAGTTGTACAAATCAGGTTGAAACTCCCGTCACTCCCGATCCGCTCTCGCTATGGAACAAGGGAGACAATAAAACGGCCATTTCCACCTTCGTTTCGAAGGTAACTGATGAAACTTCACCCGATTTTGTAGCAATTGAAGACCGTGTTGCCGTTTTCGATAACGACGGTACTTTGTGGTGCGAAAAACCACTTTATATTCCTATTGAACTGGAACTGGCTTATATAAAAAGTGAATACCCAAACCGACAGGAATGGGAAGAAGATCCCATCTTTAGCGGATTGGCTACCGACAACCTCGCCGTTTTAAATGATTACAGTACCGCTGAAATAATCGGTAAGATTTTTGGTGCACAAGCTGGAATGAAAGAGGAAGACTACAAAAATTTTTGTTATAAAACACTTTCAGAAGTTCAACATCGAAAATTTGGCCGCCCTTTAAAGGAACTGACCTATTCGCCAATGGTTCAGCTGGTTCATTACCTGCAAGCCAACGATTTTAAGGTGTACATTGTTACCGGTGGCGAAATCACTTCGGTGCGCACTATTTCCGAGGAAATTTATAATATTCCCAAAGAGAATGTGGTGGGCAGCAGTGTTTTGTTGAAATACGTTTCGAATGAAAGCGGAACATATTTGGTTAGAACTGCTCAGTTAAATTCGAACAACGACAAAGCAGTAAAGCCCAGCAACATAGAATTACACATTGGTCGCAAACCTATTTTTGCAGCCGGCAACAGCGACGGCGATTACCAGATGATGGAATACACACTTTCGGGCAACGGATCATCGATGGCTATCCTTGTGAACCACGATGATGACGCACGCGAATACAGCTACATGCACGGCACCGAAAATGCGGTGAATGATGCGGCCGAAAAAGGCTGGCACGTGGTAAGCATGAAAGATGATTTTAAGGAGATTTTTAGCAACTAACACCTGTCATTTCGAATCCTGAGGAACGAAGGTGAGAAATCTGTTTCAACAGAAAGATTTCTCACCGCACACTCGTCGAAATGACAAAAAAGGAACGACTGAGAATTGAAAATCAGCGGAGCTAAATCTGAAGTTTATGAGAGACCACAACTACTTCATTTACATGGTTACAAATAAAAACAGAACCGTTCTTTATCTGGGTGTAACGAACGATTTACAAAGAAGGATTTTTGAACATGAAAATGGAATAGTTCCTGGATTTACGAAAAGATATAATTGCCAGTTTTTAATTTATTATGAACATTTTCAGAAGATTGAAGAAGCAATTGAAAGGGAAAAGAAATAAAAAAGTGGAGGCGGGAAAAGAAGGAAAAATTAATTCAGAAATTCAATCCCAATTGGATCTTTCTGAATAAAAAAATTTACGATGTATTATAGCCACAGATTTCTCCTCCTTTGTCGTCGAAATGACAGATAATTAAGTATTATGACAACACTCGAAAACATAAAAGACCTGCAAAACCGGATGAATCAATCCATCATCGGGCAGGAAAAACTGGTTGAACGTATTTTGATCGGCTTGTTGGCGGACGGCAATTTATTGCTGGAAGGTTTGCCCGGTTTAGCAAAAACCCGCGCGGTAAAATCGCTTGCCAACGAGCTTCATGCCGACCTGAGCAGGATTCAGTTCACGCCCGATTTACTTCCGTCCGACATAACAGGATCCGAAGTTTATCAACCTGAATTGGAAGAAAAATTTGTTTTCCAGCCCGGGCCGATTTTTAGCAACCTTATTCTGGCCGACGAGATCAACCGTGCACCGGCGAAAGTACAGGCAGCACTGCTGGAGGCCATGGAAGAACGCCAGGTTTCGGTAGCCGGGAAAACGCATAAAATGGAGCCGTTGTTTATGGTGCTGGCAACACAAAACCCGGTCGAGCAGGAAGGAACCTATCCGCTTCCGGAGGCCCAAATGGACCGTTTCATCATGAAAGTATTGATCGATTATCCCAATACCGAATCGGAAGCCAAAATACTTCGTTTGGTACGCGAGGAAAATAAACGTTTGGCTCCCAAAGCAAAAACAGAACTGCTAAGTCAGGAAGTGGCTTTTAAAGCGCGCGAGGAAATTCAAAATATAAAAGTTTCGGAAGCTGTCGAAAAGTATATTGTCGATTTGATTTTTGCCACGCGCTACCCGGAGAAATACAACAAGGAACTGGCTTCGTGGATCGATTTTGGCGCCAGTCCACGCGGAACCATTGCACTCGATAAATGTGCGCGCGTTGTGGCCTGGCTAAACGGCCGCGATCATGTGCTGCCCGACGATGTACGGGAAATCATCCACGATGTGTTACGTCACCGGTTAATACTAAGCTACGAGGCCAATGCCGAGGGAGTTGGTTCGGATAAAATCATTGATGAGATTCTGAAAGTAGTTGCCGTGGTGTAAAACATTAACCACTAAGACACAAAGAACACTAAGGAAAATTATCAAAAAAACTCTTCGTGTACTTTGTGACTTCGTGGTAAAAACAATAATTATGGCAGAATACAAACCAAGAGGAGCTAATTTCTCAATTCATCAAGATGAAACAGAAAGGATCGCAAAGATTGTGGTTGATTGTGCAAATAAGGTTCATAAAACATTAGGCCCGGGTCTGCTGGAAAAAGTGTATGAGGTTTGTTTTTGTCATGAATTGGATAAAGCAGGTTTGTCGTTTGAGCGACAAAGCAAAGTCCCGATTCTTTATGATGGTATTGAGTTCGATGAAGGTTTTCGTTTGGATGTTTTGGTAGAAAATCTGATCATTTGTGAATTAAAGGCTGTTACAGAAATGCATCCAGTTTACACTGCCCAAATATTGAGTCATATGAAATTAATGGATGTTGAGTTAGGGTTTCTGATCAACTTCAACGTCCCACTTATAAAAAACGGAATTAAACGATTAAGACTTTAAGTTTAAGTCACGAAGAACACTAAGAAAAAAGTTTAAGAATTCTTCGTGTCCTTAGTGCCTTAGTGGTAAAATTAAAATGAAAACAAATACCCAAAATATCGTCCCAACGTTGCGGGAACTCTTGAACCTGGAGCACCTCGTAGCTTCAACCGCTTTTTCGTTGTTGCCAAAGCAACCGGTGCACAGTGTACTGGCCGGGAAACATGCTTCGAAATTGCGGGGTCGTGGACTCGATTTTGACGAGGTGCGAAAATACGTGGCTGGCGACGACATTCGAAATATTGATTGGAGAGTTACCGCACGAACCCGGTCAACTCACACTAAAGTTTTTACCGAGGAAAAGGAAAAACCGTTTTTTGTGGTTACCGACATGACGCCCAGAATGTTTTTTGGCTCAAAAATCTATACCAAGAATTTTATTGCAGTACAACTGGCGGCCATTTCAGCGTTTAAAGTGCTGAAAAATTCGGATCGTTTTGGAGGGCTGGTTTTTAATAACGAAGAATGCCGCACTTTTTCACCCCAGCGAAGCCGAAAAGTGGTGATGCAATACTTGCAAAAACTGGTTGACGAATCTGAAGCCTTTCTCAGCGAAAATAAGCTGATCCAACCAAAAGCCGAGCTACTGGACAAAGCTTTGCTCCGAACCGTCAGCATGACGACACACGATTATGTGATCCTGATCATCAGTGATTTTCGGGGAATATCTGCGGAGAGCAAAAAACACCTCATTCAACTGAGTCGCCACAACGACGTGGTTCTGGCACGAATCAGCGATCCGCTGGAAGAGCAACTACCCAACGATAAACTAGTGCTAAGTGATGGCGATCTGCAAATTTTATGGGAAGCAAAAAAGAAGAAAGCGGGCGAGAAATATTACAATTCAGCGGCCGAAAGTAAAAGCAGTTTTAAAAATGAAATGACAAAATACGGCATCCCGATTATAGAACTGAACACCGTTGAAGACATCCAACTCCAGCTAAAAAATCTGTTCAAAGCAAAACTGAATAACGGAAAATCATGAATGAAACCGGAGTAAATACATCAGCATTGGGGCAATTGATCGAACCCGATCCGGTGCATTACAGTTTTAACACGCCCGGCTGGCACGCGGTTTTGATTTTGTTGTTGCTCGTCATCTTGCTGATCGCTTTTTTTCAATATCGGCTTTACCGAAAAAATGCCTACCGCAGAGAAGCGCTCCGTCAGTTGGAACAAATTGAAAGCTCCGGCAAATCTTTGGTTTTTTCCATCAACTTGCTTCTAAAAACGATGTCCATTCAACTGTTTGGTCGCAGAACAGTGGCTGATTTGCACAGTGCATCCTGGTTTTCGTTTCTTAGCTCGAAACTCGACAAGCAGCCGACATTAAATACGCAATCGGTCGAGGATTTTACGCTGGCACTTTATAACGAACAGTTTGAATTGGAAGAAAACAGACGGAAAGAACTGCTAGCATTTGCGCGGCTCTGGATACAAAAACACAAAACTCATGTTTGAATTCGGTTACATATGGGTATTTTTTCTGTTACCATTGCCATTGCTGGTATTTTGGCTGATGCCGCCGTTGAAGCAGCGAAAAGAAGCCTTGAAATATCCGGGATTCAAAGAAGCCGAAACTGCCAGCGGACAAAAAGCAAGTTCCGGCGCATGGATTTCGAAACGAAACATTTTGCAATGGATTTTTCTGATGCTGATTTGGCTGTCGATTCTAACCGCTTTTGCCTCGCCGCGCCTTGTTGGCGAACCTGAAATGAAAGTAAAAACCGCCCGGAATTTTGTGATTGCTGCTGACATTTCGTTTAGCATGGCCAATAAAGACTGGGAAATTGACGGGCAAAAAGCAACACGCTGGGAAGGCGTAAAACAGGTACTTCGCCAGTTTATTGAGAAACGCGAAGGCGACCGGTTGGCATTGGTTTTCTTCGGATCGAATGCCTATTTGCAGGCACCGCTCACCACCGAACTGGATGTGATTGATTTTATTCTCGACGAAACCGACGTTGGAATGGCCGGACAAATGACTGCCATTGGAAAAGCGATCGGATATTCGCTCGATATTTTTAAAGGCGATTCTCTTGAGCAGAAAGTGCTTTTGCTGCTCACTGACGGACAAGATGACGGACGTGGAATTTTCCCCGCCGATGCTGCAAAAATGGCTGCCCGCGACAGTGTAACCATTTACACCATTGGCATTGGCGAAGCTACCGGGGCAAACGACGGACTGGACGAAGAGACCTTAAAACAGCTTGCTGAAATAACTGAAGGAGAATATTTCCTGGCACAGGATCCCGGGCAACTGAAGCAGGCGTACACCACCTTAAACGAACTGGAACCCATCGAATTTGAGGCGGAAGAAAATGCGCCGGTAACGCTGCTTTTTCAGTATCCGCTGGGACTGGCTTTGGTGCTGGGCCTGCTTTTAGCGCTGGTTCGGGGAATACAAAAATTGATAACAGGATGAAAAAAATTATATTATCACGAAGTCACGAAGAGCACAAAGTTTTGTCCTTTTGAAGTTTTCAATCTTCGTGCTCTTCGTGTCCCTGCCTACCGGCAGGCAGGTTAGTGATAGATAAAATAATATGTTCGAATACATAAAAGATATCGCCAATTTTAACGCTGCGCAGTTTCATTTTCTGCGCCCCGAATGGTTCTGGGCTTTTACCCCGGTAGCCGTAATAATTGTGCTGATTATTTTTACCGCCCGCGAAGACAAAAAGTGGAAAAAGGTGATTGCTCCGGCGTTGCAACCTTTCATGTTCACCAAAGAAAAACAAAGTGCACTCACCTACCCGCTTATCGCATTTTCGCTAATCAGCAGCATTACCATTTTAAGCATTACCGGACCAACCTGGAGCAAAGAAGAAGTTCCGGGGGCAAAGAGCGAAGCGGTACTAATGATTGCTGTCGATTGTTCGCTTTCGATGATGGCCGAAGACATTCAGCCGAACCGTTTAGAGCGGGCAAAATTTAAAATTCGCGACCTGCTTGATGCCAATCCCGGTTCGAAGGTAAGTCTGTTTGCGTATTCCGGCACAGCTCACACCGTAGTTCCAATTTGCAGCGATTACCGGATTGTTACACAACACCTTGAATCGCTTGCACCTGGAATTATGCCCGTACAGGGAACCAACCTTGGCATGTTGCTCGAGATGGCCGATTCGGTGTTGAACCGCGTGGAAGCACCAAGTACGCTTCTTTTGGTTACCGATGCAATCGATGCCACTCAGGCACAACTGCTAAAAGATTTTGTTCAGGATTCGAAAAATAGCATAGAAATTTTGGCGATGGCTACGCAGCAAGGGGCACAAATTCCGCAAAATGCAGCTAAAGATCCGATAAGTGATGCAAGGGGAAATCTTGTGATATCACGACTCGAACCTTCCATTGTTTTTGAACTTCAAAAAACGGATGGAATCAATGTAAACACGCTCACGCTGGATAATTCCGATATGGAACTTATCGCCAATAATGTCAGGAAAAATTTATCGTATCAGGCTGATGACGAACAAAGCGAAGAACAATGGAAAGACATGGGATTTCTTTTGCTGATTATGCTGGTGATTCTGATGCCCTTTTGGTTCCGAAAAGGCTGGATGATCCGTTATGCCTGGATTCCGATTGTGCTGACGATGACCTCATGTTCCGACTCCCAAAAATGGGAAAACCTATGGTACACGAAAGATTACCAGGGACAAAAATTGTATAACGAACAGGATTTTGAAGATGCCGGAAATACCTTCGAATCGCCCGTTCGCCGGGGAGTAGCGTATTACAAAGCCGGAAATTTCGATGCTGCGGCACAAGCTTTTGCACAAGATAGTTCGGCGACTTCACTTTTTAACCTCGGTTTGGCTTACACGCAATTGGGTCGTTACGACGAAGCTTTGCAGGCGATTGAACTGGCAGCTGAAAAAGATCCGGATAACGAACAGTTTAAACAAGCCATAAACGAAACACATAAAACAATTGGTATTGTGGATTCGTTGCGAAACGAAGGCGGCCCTATCCAATTAGCGGAAGAGGAAGAACAGGAACAAGGCGAATTGAACGAACGAAAAGCAGCCTCAAAAGATGAAGAATTAAGCTCGGATACCGAGGTGGATGAGTTACCGAAGGAAGGCGACCGCGTTACCGACGAAGTGGAAACCGACATGCGAAAGGCAGAAGAACTGGAAGAAGTGCCCGAGGATTTTGAAGCGGGAAAAGGAGAAAATCCGCAGAATATTTTGCTGCGCGAGATTTCTGCCGATCCGGGTGAATTCCTGCGAAGGCGGTTTTTATATCAGCACAAAAAATACCACCCCGATATAAAAGAAACAGCAGAAAGGTGGTAAAAACTTAGTGTCCTTCGTGCCTTAGTGGTAAAAAATAGACCACGAAGACACGAAGAACACAAAGAAAAATAGAGGATGAAGAAAAGTTTGAAACATATCATTTTTATTCTTGGAATACTTCTAATTCTTCTTGGAGGTAAAGATGCGTCCGCCCAAAAGATCGATGCTTTTGCGCGCGTTTCAGTATCGCCACGCGAGGGGGTGGTGCGCCAGCCTTACAAAGTTACTATTCACGTGCACTCCTCCACCTGGTTTGCCAAGCCGCTGCAATTTGCCAACCTGCAAGTCGAGAATGCCTTTATCATTCCCTTCTCGCGCACCGTTAGCGGCATCGACTACATCAATAAAAAGAAGTACGCGACCCTTACGTTTTACTACCTCGTATTTCCGTACGAAATCGGCGAAATGCTGATTCCCGAGCTGGAAATCAACACCAGTATTCCGCCCGAAGGCGATTACAAAGGACAGCCGGTAACGATTAAAACAAAGTCGCAGAAAATACGGGTTGGAGAAGTTCCATCAACAAAAGAATTGCCGGTTTGGATGGTGGCTAAAAATGTTTCGGTGAAAGAAAGCTGGAGCAAAAACCTGCAAACCTTAAAGGTTGGCGACGTGGTGGAACGAAAAATAGTGATTTCTGCTGAAGGTACTTTGCCATCCTTGATTTTGCCGATGGAAATTATCGAGCCCGAAAATGTAAGTATATATCCGGCCCAGCCCGAACTTCAGGACAAACGAAACGACCATGATGCAAACGGTGTCCGCACCGAAACCTATTCGTATTTACTGGAAAAAGAAGGGGAATTGATCATTCCGGAACACGTGATAACCTGGTGGAATCCCACCACTAAAAAAGTATATCAACGTACGCTTTCAGAGCAAAAACTAAACGTTGCGCCCAATCCTGACCTCGCAATGATGGAAAGCCTGAAAGATTCATTGCGTGCATTAAACCCAATTCCGGTAGATGAAGAAATTACAAAATCGATCCCGTGGATGTATTTGTTCCTGCTACTTCCGGCTGCCCTGTTATTTTATTTTGCTTTCAAATTAATCCTTCGACTGGTTTCTAACATTAAAGCACGAAAAGCGGCCTACCTCGAAAGCGAAGCCTGGTATTTTAAGCAGCTTCAGTCGGCATCAAAAACCGACGATAAAAAAGCCACTGTAAATGCGTTATACCGCTGGTTCGACCACACCAGAATTCCGGGGAACAGTGCTACGGTCTCCGCCTATTTACCGGAAGATCAAAAAAGTGAATTAGAAAATTATTTTGTTAACAAGCAAAACAAAACTGAACAAAAGATTGTAGTTAATTCGATACTTACGTATCTTAGAAAAGAGATGACGCAGAAAAACAAACAAGAAAAAAACACATCAGAACTGAATCCTTCTTAAAAATGTATTCCAACACCAATAATTAAATAATGCAATGAATTTAAAAGCTAAATTTTTTTCAACACTGATTGTTTCGGCACTGATTTTAACGGCCTGTAATGCGCCCATCACCTTTCCGTCGGTGTCGCAAACAGCCACCAACAGCCACAACCAGGGACAATTTGTCTGGCACGATCTGGCCACTTACAATCCAATAGCGGCGCGCGATTTTTATGCCGAAGTTTTTGGCTGGGAATACGAGGCGCTCGGTTACGGCGAGAACACCTATTTTGTGATCAAAAACGAAGGCACACCCATTGGAGGCATTTTTAAACTGGCCGACAAATACGGGAAAGCTGCCGAGTGGTTAAGTTCCATGTCGGTTGCGGATGTTAGTGTGGCAGTAAAATACAATACCACTGCGGGCGGAAAAACCATCTTCAAAAAAGCAACTTTTAATGGACGGGGCGAAACCGCGCTGGTACAAGATCCGCAGGGAGCTTTTGTGGCCTTTATAAAATCGGAAAGCGGCGACCCGCAGCCCCAAAAAGCCGGCGCGATTAAAATGAATTCGTGGCTTTGGAACGAACTGTGGACCAACGATCTGGAAGCATCAATCGATTTTTACAAAGGACTTTCAAATTACACAAGCGAAGAAGTGAAAGCAGCAAAAGTTCCGTACTTCGTGTTCAAACAAAATAGTCAAATTTTTTCAGGAGCCATTGGCAATCCGGTTGAAGGAGCCCGAAGCTCGTGGATGCCCTATATAAAAGTAAAAGATGTGAATGCCACCGTGGAAAGGGCAAAAGCTGCGGGAGCTCATGTTATGATGGAGCCCACACCATCGATTCGCAAAGGAACGGTGGCCGTTTTAATGGACCCAACGGGAGCACAATTCACAATTCAACAATGGATTTTAAGATAACAATGTTATGAAGAGAAAAATTAAAATAATCGTCGTTTTAGTGATTTTGGCCACCGGATTTGCGGTGTCGGCCTGTTCGAATATGCATTGGGGCGCCAATGCCGGTGTTGATGTTCGTTTTGGCCCCAACGGCCCGCGACTCGACCCGCACGTAAATCTTGATTTGTACAGTGGTGGCCGCTTGTAAGCGCCATTCAACTTTAAAAACAAATAAAATGAAACTTATTTTTATTATCGGAATCATGCTCTTTTTTGCTGCGTGTACTCCGAAAGAAAAAGCTGAAATATTTTGGGTGAACAGTTTCCGGGTTGACTGCGTAGGCGTAGGCCCCATGAAATGTATGCTCGTACAAAAAGGTGCCGAAATGACCGGCGAATGGCAAAATTTCTATTCAAAAATTGAAGGATTTGAATATGAACCCGGATTTATCTACAAACTGAAAGTAAAGGAGGAACAGCTCGAAAATGTTCCGGCCGATGCTTCGTCGGTAAAATATATTCTGGTAGAAATTATGGAGAAAAAAGAAGATGCAAAACTGGCCTTAAACGGAAGCTGGGATGCGCTGAAAATCAACGGTTCGGTCATAAAACTTCCACGTAGCCGTGGAGCCGGAGTACTTCCGCAACTACAAATTGATGTTACCCAAATGCAGATTAGCGGCATTGATAACTGTAACAGTTTTTCAGGAACGATTAATCGGATTGATGAAAGCAATATTGAACTCGGAACGCTTGCCGGAACGCAAAAAATGTGCCCGGACATGAGTATTTCAAAAGCTTTTAACGCGGCTTTAAATGCTGTAAAAACATACCGATTGAATGAAAATTCACTGATTTTTATGGACGAAGCCGGCGACGAAGTACTCGAATTTACTAAAGGTGCCGAAGCCAAAGTTTTGCTCAACGATATTTGGGTAGCCGAAATTGTTGACGGTGAAACAGTGGCCGATAAAACAAAGTTGCCCAGCCTCGAAATTCACAGTGCCGATATGCAGGCCATGGGAAGCGACGGCTGTAATAATTTTAGCGGCAAAATAACTATGCTTACCAATACAGAACTGGTTTTTGGCCCGCTGGCCGGAACAAAAAAAATGTGTCCGGATATGCAGATTCCCACCAAATTCAATAAAATGATTCCCCGGGTTCGCAGCTACAAAATTGCCAACCTGAAACTCACTTTGCTCGACGATCAGGGCGAAGTGCTGGCCGTATTTACAAAAGCCGATTAAATAAATTAACTATAAAATAAGAAACAGATGAAGAAGACAGCACTTACATTAATTATGGTACTGGCAGTTTGCATTGCATTTGCCGGAAACACCGAAGATAAAAAAGAAAAAAAGGATAAATCGGAAAAGAATTTATCGATTGTTCCGCTACCGGCCATCGCCTACAATCCGAGTAACGGATGGCTGCTGGGTGTGGCTCCCGGCGCCAGCTGGTTTATGGGAAATCCCGAAAACACAAGCATTTCATCAGGTTTGGGAACCTTAATTTACACCACTAAAAAACAATTTCTGTTTACCGCCAAAACCAACATTTTCCTTGAAGGCGACAGCTGGAACCTGATGGGCGACTGGCGCTATTTTGTTACTTCGCAGCCTACTTTTGGCTTGGGTACCGGGCCGCAATCGGGGAAACCGGTGGGAACCGGGATTGAATACGCCGACGGCTTGTTTAGCAAATCGATTCCCGATGCCCAGATGATGGATTTTAATTACCTGCGTTTCCACGAAACCGTTCTAAAACGTATTGGAGATACCCGTTATTTTCTGGGGGTTGGTTACCACCTCGATATTCATACAAAAATTGAAGACAACCTCTTGGACCTGGAAGCAGAAGATCCTGTACTGACAAGCCACTATTCGTACCAAACAGTTAGCGGGCTGCCAACCGACAAATACACGCTTTCTGGTATTTCGCTGAATGCTCTGCTCGACAGCCGCGACAATGCAGTAAATCCTTACAGTGGACGTTACGCCTTTGCCAACATTCGTATTAATCCAGAGTTTCTGGGCAGCTCAAAAAGCTCAACCTTGTTGTGGCTCGAATACCGCGATTACCTGCATTTAGACCCGAACCGTCCGCGCCATTTAATTGGTTTCTGGACTTACGGATCGTTTGTAACTTCGGGCGAAGTTCCTTATCTCGATCTGCCGGCTGTGGGTTGGGATCAGTTTGGCCGCTCGGGACGTGCTTACACCCAGGGTCGTTTCCGTGGCGAAGATTTAATGTATGGCGAAGTTGAATACCGTTTTCCACTTCAGAAAACCAAAGAAACTTTTGGTGGCGTAATTTTCGTGAATACTACCACAGCAAGCAACCGCAATGCCGACATCAACCTGTTTAAATACCTCGATTATGGCTACGGTGCCGGTTTGAGGGTGATGATCAACAAAAAATCGCGTGCCAACTTATCGCTCGATTATGCCTTTGGAAAATACGGTGCCCAGGGTTTCTATTTCGGAATTAATGAAGTATTTTAACAGATCAAATAAAAGAACCTGAAAGACTGGTTTTCAAAAGCCAGAAAATTTTAATGCTTGAACATGAATAAAAAAGGAACCAGTCCAAAATTCTTATTGATCTTAATTATTTTATTTGCCGGATATACGGCTTCTGCCCAGTATTCGCAATACGAAAAAAGAGATTCCACCGCGGCCAAATACCCGTACAAATTCCCGATTCTTGGAAGTAAAGCTTTCGAAAAAGGTTTTAATATTCCTTACCCCGCCGGTGGTATGTTGAATTATTTTACGGCTAAACAAGATGTTGTAATTCCTGAAATTGCCATTGGGTTCAATAATAGTGAAATGCTCGATCTTACCGATTTACTGGAATTTGGTACTGTGAATGCACATGCAACATCGCTGAATGTACGCCCCGATTTATGGGTTCTTCCCTTTTTTAATGTATATGGAATTTTTGGGAAAGCATGGGCGCAAACCGAGGTTGAACTTACTTATCCCGTCGAGATAAAAGCAAAAGCCGATTTGGAAGGAACCAGCCTTGGTTTTGGAGTAACCGGAGCCGGCGGTTTGGGTAAGTACTTTTTTGTGGTGGATGGAAACTGGATTTGGACCAACATGTCGAATTTTGAAGCTCCGGTGCGTTCCTACACATTTTCGGGACGGCTGGGGCGTGCCTTTCGGGTGGGAAAAAATCCGGATTCAAACCTTGCGGGTTGGATGGGTGGAATGCGCATAAAGATGGGTGGCGTAACCGAAGGTACAATTTTGCTGAATGACATGATTCCGGATAAAACCTGGGCCCGCCGCGACGAAATTGTAAACAATTACCACAACTGGTACGATAATGAAGCAACGCTCGCACAAAAATTGGTGGCCGATAAAGTGCTGACTCCAATCGTCGATAAACTGGAAGCCGCTGACGGTTCGGGCACCATAAAATACCGCTTACGGAAAGAACCAAAACAAAAATGGAACTTTATTATCGGCGGTCAGTACCAGTTAAACAAACACCACCAGTTCAGAACCGAAGGTGGAATTCTTGGCAACCGGAAATCGTTGTTGCTCTCGTATAACTATCGTTTTGGAATTTAGTGGATTGAAGAAGTGTAATAACCAGCGTGATTTTGTAAATTGTAAAACCTTGTTTGAAATTGTATAACCAAAACATCTACCAAAATGAAAAAAACAGTAGTACTGATATTTACTTTAGTTCTGGCATTTGCAGTTCAATCTGCTGTGGCACAAAAGGATGACGACTGGATAAAACTGGGCGAAAAATTGGTGGCTTTTAAAGCGGATAAAGACAAAATCACCTTAAGCGGCAAAGAAAAGGGTGTATCGAAAATTAAGATCACCTGCGTTCAGGGAGCAGTGAAAATCAAAAAAATTCATGTTAAAATGTCGGACGGCGAAACCAAAGATTACGACCCGACTGCCGGTATTTTGAAAGAAGGAATGTCAACCAAGTCGTTTGATCTGCCGGGTAAAGACAACAAACTCACCGAACTCGAACTGGAATACGATTCGATGGGAACAGTTGTTACCAACAAAAGGGCCAAGGTGGAGATTTACGGCAAAAAGAATAAAGACGAAGACAAAGATTAGCAGGTCGAAATTTATTATTCAATAAGCACCCAGTTGTACGAATTAGCCGGGATTGTAAGGGTAATTTTCACCTTATAATCGCGGCTAATTTTATAGGTTTTGGCCGGTCCATCCTTCTCACTTATTTTCGCCGTTTCGGTAAGCCCCGTGTAATACAGCGGCAACTCCACATCGCGCACCAAATCGTTATTTGTAGGGTTGAAAAACATGGCCAGCCCTTTTTCTTTCAACTCGGGATTTACATGCAGAAACCCGTCCCAGTCTTTTCCCGAAGGACGCCGCAAATGAATGAGGTCGCAGTTCAGGATCATCCGGTATTTTTTGTACCAGCGGATTACGCCGGCCACCAATTCCTTCGTTTCAGGCGCGTCGTATAAACGCGGGCCACGGTAACACGATTGAATGCCCGATCCATAATTCTGCATCATCTGGTTTTCGTAAGCATCCAAATGATCTTTTAGCGGCTCGATAGTAGCAGCCTCTCCCCCGCCGTGGTATTGCGTAAGCGGAGTAAAAGTCCAGCACATACCCGGAATTCGGTCCCACAATCCATCATAAATATTCTGGCGCCCCAAAATAAGTTGTCGTTCGCGTGGCAGCGACCAGTTAACCTCGCGGTAGCCAATGCCGGTTTTGTTCGAGCCTGAAAGCATATAAAAATCAGGGATATTCATATAAACCCCTTCGCCCCGCATCCACTTGTAAAGCCCCTGAATTTGCGCATATTGTTTCCACTGCGAATCGCCCAAACCGTTGTGGTGAGCGTGGGTAGTCGATGCACAAACGTTGCCCGGGTACGAACCGTCGTTTTCAAAAACAGTCATCCCGGTTTCCTCAAAAAAGGTTTTTATTTTCCGAAAATAATCGTAGCCCCACTCGCTGGCCAGACAAGGCGACGAACCAAAGATCATCCCGCCGCGTTTCCCTGTTTTCGGGTTAATCACATCCACCTCGTCGCTAATCCAGCGGCTCGAAAGCAAAGAGTAGCCACCGAGTTCAATTCCTTTTGAATTGGCATACTCGCGCATTTTGCGAAACCTGGCATAATTTTCAGGCGATTCGTCTTCCATGTTCACACCGCTGCCGAAACTCAGGATTATCATCTCGTAGCCCACCTCGGCACACTGATCGATGGCTGTTTTTACGGTTTCTTCATCGGAATATGTCAGGTGCAGAAAAATCGGATTTTCAGTGGTCCATGGTGCAACAGTCCGGTAAAACTTGCGGATAAACATACCGCTGCGCTCTTTATCGTAACAGTCCATCGGCATTTCCCATACCCGAAAAGTTGTAAGCGACTCGCCGGGCTGAATCGCTGTTTCCGGCCCCAGCGGCGGACGGACCTCAAGCAAACAGGGCGTTTGCAAGGGATAATTCGCCTGCGAAGTATAACGCGGGTCGGGTTCCCAAAAGGTGGTAACATCCGAATCCTTATGCTTCATACCTCCAAAGGCATAGTCGGTTTCGATGTGTATGTTTGGCTTTTCCCATTCAGCCGGAATGTTCACTAGGCTTTCGCCTTCGACCATCGCTAACTGCTCAAGCCTGAATTTATTTACCTGAACCAGAATATCGCCCCGATTAATTATTTCTATCCACTTCGAAATGGTAGGAATTCCGTCATAAATTTCGAAATGAACTTTCGCTTCAACATCATCCTTTTTCAAGGTAAATACCACTTCTTTTCCGGTGGGCATTTCAGTATTGCCGGCCCAACGCACACGTTTCCACTGCATACGATCGGTTATTTCTTTTACTTCGAAACTTTGCACCTGAAATGCATCGGCCGTTGCGCTGAGCTCATCCACCCAATCCATTTTTGTATAAGCATATTCCACCTGCTGACTCAATCCGCCAACAGGATAAGTTTTACCATCGATTGAAATGGTACCTTCGTTTGAAACAGCCCGCAGCAAGCTTTCGCCAGTCATCTGGTTCATGTAATCGATGGTAGCCAGGTTGGGCGACAAACGAAAAACGCGCGCCACCAATCCGTTCGAAATCACCAGGTCTTTCCCGTTTGATGAACGATAAACGCCTGCTTTTACGTTTGAGTTATCAATCAGCCAGTCGAAAGCGGGTTGTACCAGCGGAAACTTAATTTCGGAAAGTGCTGCCAGTTGTTTATCCAGTTTTGCTTTCAGTTCATCGGACTGCCCAAGCGGTTCGCCGGTAAAGTCGCCGGCCACCACAACCGGGGCAATCTCGAAACACTCAAACACCGGATCTATCCACACGGCATGGTCGCCACTTTCGCCATCGCCGGCATCTTCAACCACCAACTCCAACACTCCGTTACGCACCGGCAGGTCAATCGCTTTTGCAGTATCGCCGGAATGCATAACACCACTGTTGTAAATTTCCTTTTTGTTGTGTAGAATTTTGAATACCACGCTCCCGGCATCCACTTTTCCATCGTTGCCCTCAACTCCCGCAAACTGCTTTTCCGAATCGCTGATGTGGTAAAGAACACGCTTTCCATCGGTTAGCGGCACGGCCTGAATTTCCGGTGCAGAATTATCAATATTGGAATCGTTCACTCCAATTTTTGCGGTAAAACGGCGGGTGTTATTCAATTTTATTTTGATTACTGAAAAAGCATGAACACCAACTCCATTGACGTAACTTTCACCTGCCACTGAAAGCGGTTCACCTGTAACCGATTTGTTGATCGTAGCGGCTCCGTAAGTTTGTTGAGCCAGCGAAATATCAAGCTGAGTTAAACTAATGGTTTCCTGAGCAAATAAGTCAGAACAAACAATTAAAGTACCTGCTATGGCTAAGGCTATTTTTTGCAATGAAGTTCTAAACATATCTTATTTATTCTTTGTAGAATTCTATCTTATTATTTTCCAATTCCCTGGTGTGGTTTTATTGAAATTTACACAAAATCTGATGGACCGTCAGTTAAAAGCTATTGGTTTGAATTTACAAATTCCAGAACCTTTACTTCACCTGGCTCCAGAGAAATCTCTACTTTACTGCCTGCTTCGAATTTATTCCCGTTAAAGTTGCGGGCATTTTCAAGCGGAGAAGATGCAGTGTACGTCCCTCCCAAAGCAACAATCCCAAATTTTCTATCCAGTATAAAGGAATAATTTTGAGGCTTGTCGGAAGGATTATGAAACGAGACATATCCCCCTTTTTCATTCCAGCCTGTGTAACCATACACTTCGCCTGTTTCCGGGTTACCACCGTGCATTTTGGCATTTTTGAAATACGGAAACACATTTTCCACCCATTTTAGGCCTTCCGCTAAAACATCCCAATCAATAGCCGACAGCTTCTCTGTTTTCAGGTACAGTTCCACAAAGCCGGTTCCGCGCGAGAGGTTCATCCACAAGTATTCGCGAAAGGTTTCGGCACTTTCGCCGGTGCTGGTTTTCTTGGGTTCGTGGTTAAAAACCGAGTTAATCGGAAACTGCGTTTTTTCTTTTACCCAGGTATCGTAATAAACGCCGTCGCGGTAAACCAATTCCTCGCTGCGGTTACTGCCGCCGGCGGCATCGCCTGCGTTTATCATCCACACGGCATCAATGTATTGCAGCCACCACGGGCTAAGGTAAGCCCCATTCGAAATAACGATATAAACATTCGGGTTTACCTCGTTTTGTTTTTCAAATATTTGCATCAAACGTTCGGTACCGGCAACCAGGTAGTAGGTTTTTAGCTCGTCGAATTTATGATCGTTTAAAACGGTATCTGCCGGGGCCAAACCATCAGTACCTAATTGTGGCATTTCCGGAAGACCATAATCCTGCCCCTTGAGTTCAAACTCCCGTCGGTTGAGGTGTCCGAACAAGCCATCCAGTTTAAAATAGGTAATTCCCATTCTGGTTAGTTCCACCATCCGGTCTTCCAGCAGTTGCATATATTTGGGGCCTGCCAGCGACATGTACTGATCCAAAGCTTCCAGGCCATTTTCACGCATTTCGGGCACAGCCGCACGAGCGCCAAAATTACAACCGGGACTCAACCAAAGTCCCAATTTCGATCCGGCGTTTTCCACATTTTTAAAGCTGGTGGCGAAATTTTTATCAAATCGGGTTTCATTTACTTTCCAAACCGTATCGGCCCAGTTGGTATGTGCATTCTGCCAGCCGTCGTCGATAACATATGCTTTTAAAGGACGAACGCCACGTTCTGTCACCAATTCCTGATTTACTTTGGCAACACTCTGTGCAAATGATTCTTTTGTTACGCGCGGACCAAAATCGAACCAGCTGTTGTACTGTACCTGCAACCTCAGCGGACGAATTCTTATCTGATCAATGTAAGCAAAAAAGGCATCCTGTATAAATTCGGGATCGTCGGCAACACCAACTACCGATTTATAGGAAGTGTAGGTTAGTCCGGGTTGAATTTTCTTTCCCCAGAGATAGCCGCAAAAAGCAGTGTTATTTTCTACATAATTAAATGAAGCCGGAAATTCGGTCCCCCAAAAAGTTGCCGACTCTTTGGTGTAAAGCGGCTGCCCCAATCCCGGTCGCCATTTGGCGGGCCCCCATGCAGTGATTTGCTTTATTTGGTAGGGCTGATAAATGTCGTCGATAGCTACCGTTTCCACATCAATCCGTTCGAGGGTAACCGCTTTGTCCGATCTTATTTTTAAGAATTTATTGAGGTACGTAGCTTCGGGTTTTAAGGTGTAATGCACTTCCACCTCCAGGTTGTGTGCTTTATTTTGTAGCAGAAATGCCAGTTCTTCGGGCGAATCAACCAGTATCTTTTTAAACTGAAAATCGTTTGAAGTAAGTAGTTCGTCTGAATTTTCAACATCGGTACCCTGCGAAATACGAAGCTGAAACTCTGAGGAATTTTGAGGAATGAGCTCTTTCGAGGCCAGTTTATTTACGATGGATGTTGTGTGTATATGTCCATTTTCAATCCTAATCGTGCGGGATAATGATGTATTTCCGATTTTAAATTCGGATTGAGATTTGCAGGAAAATAAAGCAACACTACTTAAAAAAAGGATCAGATAAAGTTTCATGCTTAAATATATTAAAGATAAAAACAAATGAATTGCACTACAAGAAGCGCAATCCATTTGTTTATTATGAAGCTATTTACAATTCAGGGTTAAAAGTCCCGCCCCAGTCTTTATTTTGTTCCAGGTTCGGATTTTTATCAATATCATTCAACAGAATCGGGAAAAAGTAATATTTATCCGGCATTGACATTTGTGTTTGTCCGGTAGTAATTAATTCTTCCACCGAGTAATCAAAGTTTTCAGGCAACCACTCGTACCTGTTTGCTTTGGCAATATCTTCCGGTGTAACCTGGTCGTATGTCCGGCCATCAACTTCCATTGCCATAATACCGTATTTATGCATTCCGTTTAAACGGTTTAACATACGGTGGCGGCGCAGGTCCCAGAAACGTTTTCCTTCAAATGCCATTTCAATGTATTTTTCCCGTAGCAGCGCTTCGCGAATTTCTTCCCGGGCCATACCCGGTTTAAGCCCATACATACCATCGGCACCTGCTTCAATGCCGGCGCGTTCCCTGATGTCTTTCAAGGCCTGGACAGCCACATCCGGATGCCCGGTTTCGTTAGCGGTTTCTGCATAATTGAACAGCACTTCTGTATAACGGATTTCCACCCAGTCGTAATCATTGGTACTCACCAACTCCGGGGTAAGCGATTCGTTAATACCTTTTCTACTGAATAATCCTGTACGGTAATGGCTTTCACCCTGGATTACATACCCAAAAGCATCAACCGAAGACGCAATGTTCGTCATGGTGTACTGGCGACGCCCCGCCTTTCCGCTTAATTCGTAAGTAGCGCCGTTCCACACCAGGGTGGCGGCAAAACGCGGGTCGCGGTTTTCCCAGTATGTTTGCACATTATACGTGTATTTTGATGCCGGGTCGCCGGGCATTTTTCCGTCTAACATAGGATAAGCTTCGGCAAGCGCCCAGATTGGCTGGTCACCGCCTGTGGCATTTTTTGTTTCAGAAAGGGGACGTACGGAATTTTCACCACGCCCGTTTGTTTTCACAGGGTCTTTATAAACCACTGAAAGAACATTTTCTTTATGGCCTTCGGTTTCGAAAATGGCAGTATAATTATCTAATAAACCATAGCCATTGGCATCTAAAAAATCGATGGCTGTTTTATTTGCTGTATATGCATCTTGCCAATAGGCATTTCCATAGGGATTGGATGAATTAAACTGTGGTGAAGCTTTGTAAAGCAGTACACGTCCTTTGAAAGACAAAGCAGCGGCTTTATCAATCCGCCCAAAATCAGTACCTGTATATTTATTTGGCAGATTGTTAATGGCATAATCAAGGTCTTCCATAATAAAATCGAAACATTCCCCGGTTGAATTTCTTGATACCATAAGATCGTCATCCAGGCTCTGGGGTTCCCTGATAATTGGTACACCGCCATGATAAACAACCATTTTAAAATAATGGTAGGCCCTTAAAAATCTGGCTTGTGCTAAAATAGCAGGCTTTAACTCTTCCTGGACAGCCCCTTTCGGTAATTCCAGAATAAGAATATTGATATTACGGATGCTTGCATACGGCCAGTAATTCATAGCCCCGTTGCTGGTTGTAACCCAGTCGGTTGGAATAATGCTACCGCTTTCATCGGCTTTGTTGCCATCGTTTAAGGGCCACCCTCCAAGCGTTAAATCATAACACCGGGCAAGGTATGCCTGTACGGTTTGAATGTCGTCGAATGTACCAACTCCCGGGTAATTGCTCAAATCTTCCACCTCGTCGAGCACATTTCCGCAGCCTGCTGCAAAGAACAGGGCGAAAAACAGGCCCAGCAGTTTAGTAACTGTTTTATTTTTTGCTATTGCTTTTCTCATAGTTGTAAATTTTAAAAATTAATATTTACTCCGCCGGTAAAGGTTTTCATCAATGGATAGGAATCAAGTGTTTCCTGTTCCGGGTCATACTCTTTAAAGCCACTAATTACAAACAGGTTAGTCCCGTTAACGAACAACTGCACTTTTTCTACGCCGATTTTTGAGAACCACTGCGAAGGCAGGTCGTACCCAATGTTTAAGTTTTTAAGGCGCATGTAAGCCCCGTTTTTCATCCAGTAAGTAGAAGCACTCCCTGCATATTCAGCCTGTAACCAGGCCCCTGAAACCCGGGGAAGTTTTGCATCCGGGTTTTCGGGGGTCCAATAATCCCGGGCCCACATTTCAAAATACGGCCGGTCTCCAATCTGGAATACACCACCGCCCGTTGAGTTTCGCGTGGCAACCATACGGTCGTATTTTCCAACGCCCTGGAAGTGGGCATTCAGGGTAAACCCTTTCCAGTCGAGGTTCATCCCCCACCCGTAGTTAATCCGGGGTGCGCCGTTGTCGCTTAAATAGGTCATATCGTTTGCATCGATTTTTCCGTCGGGGCCTTCTGAGTAGTTGTCGCCACGGATATCTTTAAACATCAGGGTGCCCATAATCGGCTGACGCCCGTAAACGGTATAGCCCGAAGAAACCAGTTCATCCAATTGGGCCTGTGTGCGGATCATTCCGGTGCAAATCAATCCATAAACCCGGTTGTTGGGATGCCCGATACGGCTCCTCCAGTTGTCTTTGTAAGTACCATCGGTTAAAGCGGTTGCTTCGTCCCAAATATCCCACTTATCAATTGCATATCCCATATTGGCATATACTTCGTAATTAAGTTCGCCCAATTTATTTTTGTACGAGGCCGAAAGTTCAAATCCGTTGTATGAGATTTGTCCGTAGTTTACGGCCGGCAAAGTAGCGCCCAATGTGGTAGGCGTTGAACCGATACGTTGTCCGAGAATATCTTTTCGAGTTTTTCCCCAAACACTGAATTCGCCGGTAAGTTTGTTATCAAATAAACCGTAATCGAAGCCGATGTCCCAGTTCTCGATGGTTTCCCAGGTAATATCGTAATTTGGCATTGCCCCGGGCTGTAAACCATCCATGAATGAAGATCCGAAAACATAACCGCCCGTTTTCTGGTATTTATTGGTCCAGCGCCAGGGGCCAATATCATCTGCACTACCTCTTGTGCCCACACTACCGGTAGTACCAAAAGACCCGCGTAATTTGAGGTTGCTTAACCAGTTGATATTTTTCATGAAGTTTTCTTCGGATAAGCGCCAGGCTGCCGAGAAGGAAGGGAAAAAGCCCCATTGATTTTCGGGGGCAAAATAATAGTTGCCATCGTAACGGAAAGAAAAGTCAACTATGTATTTCGAAGCATAGCTGTAGTTTACACGTCCTATCCAGGAAGCCGCTGCTGTTTCATCTTCATATCCGTTAAACCACCTTCTTTCGGTATCTGAAGAGGCATTGTAAATCTGGTCGATGGACGATGACAGCAATTGCTCCGCCCTTCCGAAAACATTTTTCCCGTTGTAGCCCCGTTGCTCGTAAACGGCCAAAGCCGATATTTCATGATCGCCAAACGTTTTATCATAATTCAGGAACCAGTTAATCTGGTACTCTGTGGTAAGCGTAACGTCTTCCTGAACATTTTCGTAGGCATTGCTCAGGCTGTGACTGGCAGTTTGGGTAAAATCGATTGGGCCCGGAATAAATTTGTTGTCCGTACCCGCCGACTGGAATACATACCATTTGTTGTGTTTAACAAACGATTTCATATTCCGGTCGTATGCAGTAATGTTGGCCTGGAAACTGGTTTTCAACCCATCTGCGTATTTTCCCAAATCCAGGTCGAAACGCATGATACCATTTAGTGTTCTGTATTTGGTATGGCGGTAACCGCCGTGGAGCATAACTTCGGGAGGATGGAAACCGGAAGCAATGCCTACCGGATAATCTTTTGGATTGTTAGTTGGCGTACCGTCGGCAGCTACATAAAACGGCCTTAAACGCGACCAGTTGAACGTTGACCGGTACCAGTCGCCAACTGCCTGGTCTTCAGCGCCGTCATACGGCCAATACCACCGGTCGTAATTACGCTGGTTTCCGCTAAGGTTCAGGTTTACCTTAAAGCTTTTCGTAACATTGGCCGTAATGTTAGAACGGAAGTTGTACCGGTTGTAGTCGGTATTGTGGTACGAACCATTTTCTTTATGATAACCCAAAGCCATGTAATAACTAATAGCTTCTGAACCACCGTTCACACTCAGGTTGTGTTGTTGCGAGTTAGGGTCCTGCCAGATCAGGTCGTTAATGTCATAGGTTTTGTCGGCAAAGTAATCAAGTACATTCTGTCCGTACGGGATGTTAGGCTGTCTCCCGGCAATAGTTGCCAGTGTAATTTCCCTGTTGTTCAAATATTCCAACTCTTCCTGTGCCGTATAGCTCTGAATGGGCTGGGTAGTACGCGAAGTGGAGAAAGAACCTTTGTATTCGAATTTTGGTTTCTGAACAGCGCCCTTTTTAGTGGTAATTATAACAACCCCGTTACCGGCCTGCGAACCGTAAACCGCTGCGCTTGCCGCATCTTTCAAAAAATTGATGCTTTCCACTTCGTTGGCATCCAGGGCGTCAAAATTGCTTTTCCCCGAAATTATCCCGTCAATAACAAACAGTGGCGTACCGCCGCCCCTGATACTGATTGAAGAAGTAGCGCCTGCCAATCCCGAATTTCCGATAACCTGAACACCTGCGGCACGTCCGGCCATAGAGTTGGAAAGGCTGCCTGAAGGAATGTTTGCAAGTTCTTCTGTTTTTACCGAAGTAATGGAACCTGTAAGGTTTACTTTCTTTTGTGTACCATAGCCAATGGCAACTACTTCATCAATGGCAAAGGCATCGGCCTGCATACGAACATCGATCCGGGTATTTTCGCCTACTTCAATCTCTTGCGGTTTCAACCCTATGAACGAAAACTGGAGGACCGAGCCATTGGAAACGCCGGCAATTGAATATTCTCCGTTTGCATTGGTTACCGTTCCATTAGTGGTACCTTTTAATATAACTGATACTCCCGGCAAAGGTTCTCCTCTTTCATCTGACACAATTCCCGAAACTTTATCCTGTTGCTGGTTGTGGTCGATGTCAACCATATCCTTGTAAAGGACAATGTGACGATCGTCGATCACATACCTAACATCAGTACCATCAAAAACCATCGCAAGAGTATTTTCTATACTCTTTTTATCGACTTCCACATCAATCCTTCGGTTGGTGTTTACTACTTCTATACTGTAGGCAAAACGAAATTCTGACTGTTTTTCGATTTCATCCAACACGTCGATAACGCGTGAGTTTTTCATGTTGATGGTTAACCTGGCATTTTGACTGTACACACTTGCTGAAACCTGCATCAAGCCAAAAAGTAAAAACAGGAAAGTTAGTCTCATAACGTTTACACATTTTTTCCAATTAGGAGGCATACCGCTTCCTCTAATACGGATTTTTTTCATAATTTCACAATGATTTAGTTAATAAATTATTTTTATCATTTGCCGATGGTAAATCAGGGCCGGGAATGTTGCCGCATTTCCGGTCTTTTATATTACCTCAACAACTCTCTTTCTCTTGTTTTGTCCACCTCAAAAACAATCACTTCACCGCGTTGATCTGCTTTTATAGGCGCTACTTTCTCCATTATTTTAATGATTTCATCCAACGGTTCGTTCTTAATTGTGAAAGTGAAATGAAAATCCTTTAACAGATCTTCATATTCAAATTTTTGATTGTATCGGTTTTCCAATCGTTTACACAATTCCTCAAGCGTTTGATTATAAACATTTATTATTCCGTCCTTCCACGATGAATATTTTTCAGTGTTTACCCTGGTTACAGCCAAATTCTTGTTGGTCTTTTTAAAGCTTGCTAATTCACCGGGTTTCATAAAATATTGAAACGATTCAGCCTTTGGGTCAAGCAATTCTACTTTTCCTTTTTCGAGTACTACGTCGATAAATTCAGACTCGGGATAAGCTGCTACATTAAACTTTGTTCCAAGAACTTTTACATGCATTTCGCCGCTCTCAACAATCAAAGGGATTTGTTCGTTTCTTTCCACTTCGAAATAGGCTTCACCTTTTAAACGAATAGCGCGGTTGTTAACGGCGAAATAGTTATTGTATGAAATTTTGGAACCTGAATTCAGCCAAACCATAGAACCGTCGGGAAGTTTTACTTTCGAAATTTGCCCGTTTTCGGCAACAACTTCGGTATAATATTCCGAATTCAGTTGCGAAGAATCGACAACAAAATAAGCCACGCCGGCTACGCTGATCACAAAAAAGAAAATGGCAGCAATTCGAAGAAGTAAATTCATTCTTCTTGAATTCTGCCATTTATCAAAGCTCCTTAATAACATTTGGTCCTGAATAGCGGCCCAACTCTTCTCGCTACCTTCGGGAAGAGTACTCGTATCGCTATTCTTTTCCCAATCTAACTTATGACTATTAAAAGCTATGCGATTCGATTTATTGCGAAGCCACACAAGGAGTATTTCCTGTTCTTCGACCGATGCGCGGCCTTCGAGATATTTTGTAATTATTTCCTTCATACTGATCGTCTATAAGGAGTACACAAAAAGAGCAGAAACCCTACCCTTTAATTAAATAAAAATGATCTTTTTTTAAAATTACCGGGATAAATCGGAGACAAAACGAAGGAGTACTATCTGAATATCAAAACAATAAGAAAAATCAACTCGGGATGATGTTTTATCAGGTTTTCCCGGATTCTTTGCTTGGCAGCGGCGATATGTTTCTCCACCATTTTTAAACTAATTCCGAGTTCTTCGGCCACCTGCTTTTGCTGAATACCCTCAATTTTACAGCGAACAAACACCTGTTTCATCTTTTCAGGTAAAGCTTCTACTTCTTTCTGAAAGGATTCAATCAGCAGTTCTTCCAGACTTTTTTCTTCTTTGCCGGTAAAATCGAGGTGATATAAATATTGCAATTCGTTAATGCTGATGTCTTCCAAATTAATCTTTTGCTGCTTAAAATTGGCTTCCCGCAAATAATTTAAACAACGATTTCGCAACATCACAAAAACAAGGCTTTCCACTGAATTATCTAAGCGTATCTTTGCCCGTTTATTCCATAAAACAATAAAAGTTTCCTGGATGATGTCTTCAACTTCATCCTCGGTTTTGACAAAAAGCCGACAGTAGCTTTTCATTCTTGGATATAATACCCGGAACAGATTTTTATAGGCAATGGGGTTACCGTTTTTCAATTCAATATTGGCTCTCAAATCTGCCATTAATACAGTCTGTTTAGATTAATTAGTTTATAAAAATCAAACTAAAAGTAGCATTTTTCTTTTACAGGCAGTACATTTCAAAAAAAGTAAGACAAAATCAACACCTACAATAAATTCGTTACCAAGAGAATATTTTTTCACACAATATCCTTTGCTTCAACAACTTGCATTCCAAACAAAACCCACAACCAACAGAATAATTCAATAATAAAAGCTCTTGCGAGAAACAAAATGATTTCAGTCCTTATCCCAAAATGAACCTTCTTCCTTAATCTGATTTTCCATGGTTTCCAAATCGCGCAGCATTGTTGAAACCTTCTCCGGGTGCTGTTCGGCAATATCCATCCTTTCGCCCAAATCTTTTTCAACCTGAAACAACAAAGGCTTTTCGCGCGAGGCGGTAAAACCGTAGTTATTGTTTGTTTGCGATCCAATCCTAATGTGCAATTTCCAGGCTCCTTCTCGAATGGCAGAAGGCTGATTATCAGCATAAGAATAGATGAATTTAAATTTGCCCAGGTCATTTTTATATTCGCCGGGCGTTAGTAAAGGACGAATATCACGGCCATCAATGCTTCGGTCGCCGGGCAATTCTACTCCTGCAATTGCAAAAAGCGTTGGTAAAATATCGAGCGTGCTCACCGGCGTTTGTTCGTTGCGGTTTCCTGTAATTTTTGCCGGCCAGTTAATGATGCCCATTACACGGTGGCCACCCTCCCAGGTGGAGCCTTTGCCGTCGCGGAACGGCGTAGCATAACCAACCTGCAAACGTGTGTCTCCGTATTTGGTGTCCGCCTGATTGCTAAAACGAATCCAGGGGCCATTGTCGGAAGATAAAATAACGATGGTATTTTCCTTCACCCCAACATCTTCCAAAGTCTGGCAAATCTGCCCGATTGATGCATCCAGTTCTTCCAACACATCGCCCAGTACGCCGTTGCGCGATGTGTCTTTGAATTTATCGCTGACAAAGAGGCCCAGGTGTGGCATATTATACGGAATGTAGGCAAAAAACGGGTTCGCTTTGTTTCGTTTGATAAAGTCGATAGCAGCATTTGTACAAATACCGGTTAACGATTCGGAGGCTTTTACATCGGAGGGAAGATCTTTTGCAAGCACTTCATAGCCGGGAATTGGATTTTTACCATTGGGATCACTTTTCAGAAGCATGGCAACATCGTAGTCGTGCGAAACATTTGTACCGATCCACTCATCGAAACCATGCGCAAGCGGCAAGGTAAGTTCAGAAAAGTCGTTGTTTTCATTCGGAGAACCGAGGTGCCATTTCCCAAACATTCCGGTTTTGTAGCCAACCGATTTTAAGCCCTCGGCAATGGTTATTTCTTTTTCATGAATTTGCCTTGCTGAATTCGGACTGATAACCCAGGAACCCAATCCCGAACGGCCGGGATAACGCCCAGTAAGCAGCGAATAACGTGATGCAGAACAGGCCGGCGAAGTAACATAAAACTGGGTAAAATTAACTCCGCCCTGTTTCAATTTGGTAATATTTGGTGTTTTTATGGCCGGATTTCCGTTGTGTTCATAATCACCGTAACCGCTGTCGTCGAGATAGATGAGTACGATGTTGGGCTTTTCTGTAGTTGCTTTTTTATTTGAAACCACACACGAATTTGCCAAAATTAAGGACGAAAGCACAACCATAAGTACATGTATTTTTCTCATTTTAATCAATTTAAAATCTCGTTTCTTTTCACCCTGCCAGAATTCCCAGAAACAGCACATTACAAAATATTTTTTGCTTTTACTCCTGAAAAACAGATTGGCATTTATACAATACGCTATATTGAAAAAAGATACCGGGTTGCCCGGTATCTTTTGTTTACACACTGTTCATGAGGATAATGAAATCCTCTTGTCCCATTACAAACTATTTTAACTCGATTTCTTCTACATCCGAATTTGGCGCTCCTACAATGTTCGTATATTCTTTTACCATTTCTTTCAATACCTCTGGGTTACTCTCGGCCATATTTTTCTGTTGTCCAAGGTCATCGTTCAGGTTATACAACTGAAATTCGGGTGAATTTCCAAGCTCGATATTTACTGAACCAAGTTTTGCCGGACCTTTGTACGGAGGAATCATTAACCAGTTGTTTTTACGATAGGCGGTACGGGTTGAGGCTTCAAGAACCAACTCGTCTCTGCCAGTTTCTGATTTTCCCATTAAAACATCCAACAAGTCTTTACTGTCGGTTCCACTTACTTCTGTCCCTGTTAATTTGGCCAACGATGCCAACAAGTCCATCTGACAAATCAATGCATCTGATTTTGCCGGAGTAATTTTTCCTTTCCAATAAGTAATAAACGGAACCCGTGTTCCGGCTTCAAACAAGCTGTATTTTCCGCCACGTAAACCGCCGTTCTGATCGTGGTTTCCAATTCTTTCCACCGCATCGTCATAATAACCGTCGTTAAGCACCGGTCCGTTGTCGCTGGAGAAAATAATCAGCGTATTTTCCAGAATTCCTTCTTCTTCGAGCGTTTTTATAAACTCACCAATACACCAGTCGGCTTCCACAATTACATCGCCGCGCGGGCCCAAATCGGTACTTCCTACAAACCGTGGGTTTGGCGTACGGGGAACGTGTGGCTGTTGCATGGCATAGTATAAAAAGAAAGGTTCATCTTTGTGTTCCTTTACGTAGTTCTTCGCTTTTGCCAGAAAATGATCGGCCATATCAACATCGCTCCATTTGGCTTTTTCACCACCTTTCATAAAACCAATGCGCGGAATGCCATTTACAATTGAATTGTTATGCCCGTGGTGCCAGCGCATGGTTATCAATTCAGGATTATCTTTCCCGGTGGGTTCCCCTTCAAAATTTTTCTGATAACTCACTTCAATCGGATCATTCGGATCAAGCCCTTCCACCAAACCATTTTCGAGGAAAACGGTTGGAACCCTGTCCTGAGTGGCAGCCATTATATAAGAATAATCGAAACCCACTTCGTTTGGCCCGGGCGACACATGCTCGTTCCAGTTTACATGCCCGGTTCCCAGCCCCAGGTGCCATTTCCCGACGGCTCCGGTGTAATAGCCTTGTTTTTTCAACATTTTTGGGATGGTAATTTGTGTGGTATCAATAATCAGTGGTGCCGTTCCGGGCAAAATACGTGCGTCTTTGTTGCGCCAAGGATAAACACCGGTTAAAATGGCGTACCTGCTGGGGGTACAGGTTGATGAAGTTGCATGCCCATCGGTAAATATTACCCCTTCGCTGGCTAAACGGTCCATGTTTGGTGTTTTTATATCGGTGGCACCGTAAGCGCCTATATCGCCATAGCCTAAATCATCCATGTAAATAATTACGATGTTTGGTTTGGCAGCGCTATTCGATGTTTCCTGTTTCGATTGAGTTGTGGAAGTACACGCCACAGGCGAAACTGCCAAAAATAATACGATTGCAAAAAATGCATTCTTTAAGTTATTCATTTTGATAAAGTTTTTCTGGTTACCGTATATCCGGAAACATTTGTTCCGTTTATACCAGTGCCCAAATTTATATTTGTTATTATTTAATACCTTACTTTTTCATTTTTTTTAGTTCTGCGGCTTATATAATATCATTTATCAGCGGATTTGAATCGCACCTATATCAGGCTTGCCTTTGATCGCATTTCCCAAAATATCTTTTTCAAGCTTCAGCCCTAATGATAATCCGATTGAATCTCCCGGAATGGGGTTAATTTCAATCCCCATATTTTTAATAATTGTTTTATTCTGAGGTGTATAATCCGCTATTGTTTTCCCGTTCTTATTTTTAAAATCGGGGTTGCCAATAAGCGGGTCTTCATCCCGAATTAAAACATCAGCCGGCCAATTTCCCTTTTTCAAATACAGGTTATTTTTAAATACAATGTTCTCGACCTGCGATTGTCCCTCGGTTTCGGGTTTATACTGGTCGCCTTTTACGGCTTTACTTTTGCCTTCGATACAAAAAATATTATTGGCAATCAGCACCCCGGATGAAGCCCGATCGACAGCAATTTTTGCTACAATATCGCTTGCCACATAAATGGTATTATTGTAGAAGTAGGTGTTAAAAGGCCCGTTTCGTGGTTTGTTGCCATTGTATCCGCTCAGCCAAAATATTTTTCCTTCCTGAAAAGCTCCCTTTTCGCCTTTTGTTCGATAACCGTCGTTAACACTTATGTTGTATCGGTAAGCGCAGTTGTGGTTATTCCCTAATATTTCACAAAATCCACCGGCATTATTCTCACTATAACAATATTGAACCACCACGTTTTTACAATTAAAATCGATGTGACAACCGGCAGAATCTCCGGGGCCGTTGGCATTTTTGAATGAATTATGTTCGATTATAATATCGGAAGATCCCCAGGTCCAGAGGCCACTGCCACGTCCCCACTTTCGAGAATCGTCGCTGCTTCCCGAATGATCGACAAAATTGTTTTGAACGTGTGCATTTTTTACCCCGCTCATCTGTATTCCGGGACCACCGGAAAAGGTTACACGGTTACTGTAAAGTTTTATGTCTGTGATATTTTGATTACGCCCGGTTAGCTTAATTCCGGTATGAGCAACGTTTGTTACTTCACAATTTTCTATTAAAACATTTTTAATTTCAGCACCTTCCAACTGATTAATAAGCCGAATTCCCCAGCCATAATTTTGAGTTCCATTTGACGTGCGTACTTCCTCTTTTCCCCTTTCAAAACCTGCTTCCTCAAAAAAAACATCATGTATCCTCAGGTTTCGTAATTGAATATTTTCGTAATTGCCAACCGTTGAAATTGTAACCATTACACCACAATGCATATTTTGTTCTGAGGCTCCGGAATGCATAACACCTCCTCCATTTCCGGTAATTTCGAGATCGGATATCACAATATTTTTACAGTTTAGCAGCGTTATACCGTTTGCAAAGCCTCGTGCATCGATAACCGGTAAATTGGCATTTTCAGAACATTTGTACATCCCAATCTCAACCGGGCGATCGGTGGTTCCCAAAACATTCTCCAGCACCAATCCCCCCCTGAAATATTGAACCCGACGCCAACATAATTTTTGTACCCGGCTGCAAGTCTGTTTTACTTAAATTGGTAAAACTTTTCCAGGCACTTTCAGAAGTTAAGCCATCGTTTGCATCGTTCCCCGAAACACTATTAAAATAAAAAGTACGAATTGTATTTTCATGCTTGTTTCCGGATACGAAAAATAAAATGGCAATAACAATCAATAGTTTATTCATGCCTTAGCATTGTGTTTAAATATTCTGAATCAATACATTATCAAATAAACCAATTGCCAGTAAGTCAGCCTGCAATCTGTCCATTCTATTCTTCTTTCAGCTTAAAGCGATCTGGATGCTGCTCGTTGTACTCTTTGCCCTGAGACAGACCTAAAAAAACAGGATCTTTCATTTCTTTATTCCAGCTTTCGAATTCACGAAGTAACTCCTCTTGTTTTTTTGGGTTTGATTCAGCCAGGTTATTTTCTTCCGAAATATCGTTTGGAAGATTAAACAACATTGTGTCGGCTCCACCCTCTATAAATAATTTGTTATCTCCCTGACGCACCGCATAATCTGAGGCATCAAACTTTCGCCAGAATAAGCGGTTGTGCGGCAGCGAATTATTTTCACCATTAAGATACGGGAGCAGATTTGTGCCGTCGATCGGGTTCTTCAACTCTATCGACTTACCTGTTTGTGCCAGTATTGTAGCAAAAATATCGAGCGAAATAACTGGATTTTCATACACTTGACCGGCAGGAATCTTTCCGGGCCATTTTATGGCAAAAGGGACCCTTATCCCACCTTCAAACAAATCGCCTTTCATTCCTCGTAGCACCCCGTTATCCGATCCGTTGTGTGGTTCCGGCCCACCATTGTCGGACAGAAATACCACCATGGTGTTTTCATCGAGATTCAGCTCTTCCAGTTTATTCAATATCCGTCCAACTCCATCATCTACAGCACTTACCATTGCAGCGTAAGTTTTTCGTTTTTTCTCTGTGATCTGAGAAAAACGGCTCAAATATTTTTCGGTAGCCTGCAATGGTGCATGCGGTGCATTATAGGCGAGGTAAATAAAAAACGGATTGTCTTTGTTTTTCTCGATGTACGAAACAGCTTCTCTGGAAAATGCATCGGTCAGGTACTCGGTTTCATCCACACGTTCGTAGTTTCTGAGCAGGCGTGTTTTGTAGCCGTCGTACTGCGATTTTGCCTCAAACGGATCGTTCAAAGTCAGTTCTTCGGGAAAATACCGGTGCCCGCCGCTGAGAAAGCCGTAAAAATCGTCGAAACCACGTTTTAAAGGATGCAACGATTCGTGCGCCCCCATGTGCCATTTACCAATGGCCAGCGATTTGTAACCGGCTCTTTTTAATACGTCGGCCAGCGTTTCTTCACTTAAGGGCAAACCCATTTCCGGATCGTTGGGGGTAAACAGGGGATTACGGCCAAAACCAAAACGATCCTGGTACCTGCCTGTAAGAAGTCCCGCCCTGCTGGGGCCACAAACGCAGTAACTTACATAACCGCTGGAAAAACGCACACCTGCTTCGGCCAGCTTATCGATGTTAGGCGTTGGAATATCTGTACATCCGTTAAAACCAACATCAGCATAGCCCATGTCGTCCACCAGAATTACTATCAGGTTTGGAGATTCAATTTTACTTTCCGTAGAACACGACGTAAAAGCAACTGCTACAAACACCAGATAAAGCCATATTTTCTTCATTTCAACTTGTTTAAATTTTACCACTTATTCTTGTTTAACATGTAAAAACCAGGGGTGTTATTTATCACCCCCGGTTAATCTAACTAAACAGGATTATATTAATAATCCGGATTTTCTTTTAATTTCGGATTATCTGCAATACGGCTTAAGCCTAACGCGTAATAGTAATTACGTTCGGTATGCGACCTTACACTTCCCTTATCACCATCTGCAATTTGGATCGTATATGTACCTGCATCATAATCGTATCGGAAATGCATCCTATGCCTCATCACCCCGTCTAACTCCTGAACGGCAATACGCCATCTTCTTAAATCCCAGAAAACCTGTGATTCAAAGGCAAGTTCAACCCTTCTTTCCTGACGTATCTTATCCTGAGTAACTTCTGATTCGGTTAATGCAGGCATAGAAGCCCTCGCTCTCAACTCATTCATCTTTGTTACCATATCTCCATTCGGATCATTCAGGTAAAAGGCTGCCTCAACATAATTAAGATAAATCTCTCCCATCCGGAATACAATAAAATCGGTATTTGATAAATTATCTCCCGTTGCTGGAAGGGACTCGTCCACTCTTTTTCGGATTTGAAGCCCGGTTGCATTATTACTGGCTGCAACATTTCGGTTAGGCCCTGCACCCGGCCAACCGTCTGAACCGGGTATTATGAAGGTTACGCTTGTTGATCGTTTTCTTTGGTCATCCGCCGGATCGGTATAGTCGGTGCTGCGATGATAGTAAACTTGCTGGTCGCGCCACACAGTACCGGGATAAAAGATTGAGGCTCTCATTCGAGGATCGCGCTGCTCAAAATACCAGGCAGGATCAATCGGGGTAGTATCGTCGTACATTGCCCGGTCAACTTTACCCGAAGTACCATCCATAAAATCAAAATTCTCTAATGTTTCAAGATAAACCGGGAAGTTTGAGTTCCAGGCAAATCCAAATCCATCAGGATGAGCTAGATAATCCCACGAATGCCCTTTACCGGCGGCTGCATCATAGGGTTCGGCAAAAATGACTTCGGGGTTGCTGTTCTCGTCAATAAAAATATTGGTAAAGTTTTTTACCGGATCGGCATCTTTGGTATAAAGCGCATGCGGGCTAGTGTCCATAATTTCTTTAGAAGCAGCCAACGATTTGCTGTAGTAACTTTGTGCTTCGGAAGCAGGAAAGCCAAGCAAACCGTCTAACTGTTGTGTGCCAAATTGCGCAACCGAAGCCGCATACAACATCGCCCTGCTTTTTAGCGCCAAAGCTGCCCATTTGGTAACTCTACCGTATTGTTCTTCAACTGATGGCAACAGTTCAGCTATTTCATCCATTTCAGTACCAATAAAATCATAAATCTCTTTTTCTGAATTGCGTGGTACAAATAGCTCTTCCTCAGAAGCAGTTATAGGTAAAACTTCAGTTACCAAAGGAACGCCTCCGTAACGTATTACCAACTGAAAATAAGTGAAGGCCCTGATAAACCGGGCTTCTGAACTGCGTACTGCAACAAAGTTGTCATCTAACGTTTCTGATTGAGCTATTTTGTCAATAAAATCATTCAATTCGCGGATAAGTTCATAAGGCCAATAATTCAGTTGTCCGACTCCCTGTTCGTTAAATACCGGGCCGATTACCTGGCCAAAAGGTTCTTGCCAGGGTGCAAAATTCCGTGCCTCTCCACCAAACGAATTAATTAGATTTTGATTGTAATTACTCTGCCCGCCAAGTGTTTCGAATAACGCGCGGCCATACATATCATTTAAAAAGGCGTTAACCAGGTTTTCGTCTTCAAATACAAGATCTGCTGTAATCAAATCTTTTCTTGTCAAATCAAATGGATCCTCACATGATAGGGTTAAGGTCAACATAAGGATAAATATATATTTATAGATTTTCATAATTGATATTCTTTAAGGATTAAAAGGTTACGCGTACTCCGGCAGTATAGTTCCGGTTTATTGGATAAGTCCTGCTGGCATTTGTTCCGGTAGATTCGGGATCAAACGAATTTTTGTAAATCCCCAAGTTCGACAACGTAAACAGGTTCTCTCCTGCCACATAAAACTGAACATTTGCCAGCCCAATATCAGAAACAATCTTCTGAGGAAGGGTGTAAGATAAGTTAATGGTTTTTAGCCTCAGATAGGTTACATCCTTTCTCCAGAAATCCGAATTTTTATTATTATTCGAGCTTGTTGTTGTTGAAGCTGCCGGTAGTTTTGCGTTTGGATTAATGTTGGTTGTTGGATCATCAGGATTTGGCTGCCAACGATAATCGTAATGATAAGAAAAAGGAGTTGAATTATTACTAAACATTGCCCGTGCTGCACTCGTAATATTCAAGCTAAATTTAGACGCTCCCTGAAACAGCATACTCAAACTGAAATTTTTATAACTGGCACCTATGTTCATACCATAAGTTAATTCGGGTAATTCGTTCGCGTAAGCAATAACTCTTTGGTCGCGAAAGTTAATGGTGTCGTTGCCATCAATATCCACATATTTAATATCACCGGGGCGAAGAGTGCTATTATCAAGCTCATCCTGAATAATAGGATAATTGTCAATTTCTTCCTGGCTCATAAATATGCCATCCGATACATACCCAAAATTTCTGTTTTTCCATTGGCCTTCCTTTCCTTCAATCCTAAGTTGGTCGGGATCGGTAAAATCTTCTTCATCAAGTACTTTTTCCCACTTTGCTTTTGCCAGCCCTACATTTGAAGAAATGTTAAATTGAAAATCGCCAAAGCGCTCCTGGTAAGAAACCTGTATTTCCACTCCACGGTTACTGTCGCTGTTAAGGTTAACCAACGGTAACACAGCTCCAAAAGTGGAAGGGATGGCTTGTGTATTCTGACCTAACAAACCATCACGTTTTCTGTAAAAGAAGTCGGTTATTAATTGTAGTTTGTTATCAAAAAAACCTGCTTCAATTCCCACATTATAGGTTTTGGCTTTCACCCAAGTCAGTTCGGGATTTGCAAGGCCGAGTGTTCTGATTCCAGGCAACAATTCGCCCCCCAATAGATACGAAGGGACCTGTACCAAATCGCCATTATCATTGGTATAAAACTGCGAATACCCTTGCAGGTAGTCGAAACCATTAATACCATCAGCCCTGGAATCGCCCAATTCGGTATAAGATATTCTAAGTTTTAACTTGCTCAATACCTTATCGATGTTTTGCATAAATCCTTCGTTTGACATGATCCATCCGGCAGAAAAACTCGGAAAATATCCCCAGCGGGTTTGATCGGCAAACAAAACATCGCCATCGGCCCTGAAAGTTGCTTCAAACAAATAGCGGTCTTTTAACCGGTAGTTCAAACGACTAACAAAACTTTTACGACCTGCATCCGATGTTGAGTTTCCAAATGTTTCGTCAAATTCTTCTGATCCTGAAAAGATCTCGGGAATAGATGTAGAAAGTAAGTTTGTTCTACTCGCCCTGAGCAAACTCGACTCGATGATTGTTTTTTCTCCTAATGCAAGGAATTTAATATGGTGTTCTCCAAAATCTTTCTCGTATTCCATAGAAACCAATGGATATATTTGATCGCGCCTGAGTTCTTCGTCCTGAATTGAGGTATTTGATGGAGGCGTATTGAAACCCTGGTCGATATATTCGCCTGTTTCGACATCGTATTGAAAAACATGATACGAGTCTCTGAATTTTTTAATCGAACGGTTCAAACGAACGGTATTTAATTCGGCTTTAAATTTCAGGCCTTCAACAAATGGCATTTTATACTGAATACCAATCTTACCGGTAAAGGTGTGGTCTAACCTGTTATCCCAGCCCCAAATATCCCTGTCGGATGAAGCTACCGGGTTACGCTGTGAGAAGCCTGAATAAGCAACACCAATGCCTGGATCGGGCAACTCTGTGGGATAAATAGGGTGTGCTGTTGCCAGGTCGTTAAAAATCCCGTTAACATCGCGGGCAACATCACGCACTTCTCTCCTGTATGATAAGTCGATATTGAAACTAAGATATTTGCTAACATCAGCATCAATATTTGTTCGCACATTATAACGTTTATAATCATGATCCCGAGCGGCAAAATAACTTTCCTGGTTGGTTGCACCCGCCGAAGCAAAAAAGCGAATATTTTCGGCACCACCCGAAACCTTCAAACTATGTTGCGACATTGGTGCAAAGTTATCAATCAATGCATCCACCCAGTTACCTCCTTCGTATCCCGGATCTCCGGCATAATATTTTGCCATTTCTTCTTCGGAATAGGTTAAATCAAAGTCGCCATTGTCATTAAAATCGGCCTCACGTACCAGTTCAATAAACTGGCCTGGATTAACATACTCCTGAAAAGAAGTAGCTTCCTGAAAAGTCATCGAACCATCATAAGTAATTGTAGGCGCTGAGCTTGTTCCCCTTTTGGTGGTAATAAGTATAACACCATTAGCCGCCCTTGAACCATAAATAGCGGCTGCCGCATCTTTTAGTACCGATATACTTTCAATCTCATTCGGGTCGGTCCGGGCCAATCCTCCATCCACTTCCATTCCGTCAACCAGTACCAGTGGATTTCCATAACCACGAATATTAACCGTAGTATTTTCGCTGCCCGGAAGCCCTGAATTTTGCTTTACAAATATCCCCGGTATTTTCCCCGATAACAGATTAGTTGTATTCGCCGTTGGAACCTGTACCAATTCGTCACTTTTAATGGAACCAACTGACCCTGTCAGGTTCAATTTTTTTTCAGTACCGTATCCAATTGCCACAACTTCTTCCAAACCTATTGCATCGGTTCTCATAACAACGTCAATAGAAGTGCGGCCATTGACTTGCTCATTCACGGTTTGCATCCCCATGAAAGAAAAAATCAAAACGGCATCAGAAGCTACTGACAGTGAATATTCCCCCTCAGCATTTGTTACTGTTCCGCTAGTAGTACCTTCCACAACAACCGAAACCCCTGGTAAGGGTTCGCCTGTATCATCAACCACCTTCCCGGTGATCGTTTGTTGTGCCCAAACTGCTGAAGCCAGTGTTATGGCAACAAACAGCAAGCATAACTTTTTAATCAAATTTTTAGTCGTCTTTTTCATAAGAATTAATTTAGTTATGTTAGAAAATCAAGAACAGAAATATCACAATTGCGACCAATGCCAGGTAAAGGATTATATTAATTGTACGAAAGCTAAATATGCTTTTCAGAAAAATTTTCACCTTCTCCATTGGTACGTAATTTTGCAATTTTAGTTTAACACTATAAAATTCAGGAATAGCTGGAAGATCAGAGGTTTTTCCTAGGGGAAATAAGGGTGTAATTTCAATCATTTATACGTTCTGCAACTTTTCATGGAAAGGGGGTATTTCATTCACTCAAACAATAAGGCACTAAACAACAGATAATTACAAGCATTCACACAAAATTATAACCTCTGCGTTTAATCGGGATTGGCAAAACAGATTTTCAAAAGAATTATAATTTCTGACGATATTCGCTTGGTGTACACTTGAATTGTTTCTGGAATACTACCCGAAAGTGTTTCACATCGTTGAATCCCACATCGTAGGCAATTTCGGTGATGGTCTTTTCCTTATCGGCCATAAGCTGTGCAGCCCGTTTTATACGCAGCGAACGTATAAATTCAGCAGAGGAATAACCGGTTAAACCCTTGAGTCGTCGGTACAGCGAAGAAGAGCTCATGTGCATTTCGGAAGCAAGCGTATCGGAAGTAAATTTAGAATTTTGCAAATTGGCTTCAACAATGGCAATCGCATTTTCGATAAACATTTCTTCGCCAGATGTTATCTCAACATCGGATGGCTCCAAACGTACTGATTTACTGTATTGTTTCTGCAACTTTTTCTGACGCGAAAGAATATTCTTGATTTTTTCGGTCAGCAATATCGGATCGAAAGGTTTTGAGATAAAATCATCGGCTCCGAGTTGAATGCCCATAATCCTGAACTGCTCTTCGTCTTTGGCAGTAAGAAAAATAAGTGGGATGGTAGCTGTGTTTTCATCCTCCCGCAATTTCCGACAAAACTCAAAGCCGTCCATCTCGGGCATCATTACATCCGAAATAATCAGGTCAGGTTTTAGGCTCAGTGCCTTTTCAAAACCTTCGGCTCCGTTTTGTACCGTTTCTATCCGGTACGAGGATGAAAGGATATTTACCAGGTAGGTGGTAATCTCGGCATTGTCTTCTACCACCAGAATACAGTCGTTTGAATTGGCCTCATCAACAGTTTGCCCCGGAGCAATGTTTTTCGTAAATACTTCGTCAATGCCGGGCCGTCTTTGATTGGATTGAGCCTCTGTTATTTCGTCCGCTTTTAAGTGCCCCGCCCCTTTGGGTAGTGAAACAGTAAACTGGGTGAGTTTAAAAGGCTCGCTCACAACTGATATTGTCCCTTTATGCATCTCGGCGAAGCGTTTTGCCAGCGCCAGGCCAATTCCTGAACTGCCATCTCTTTTGTTGTCAACACCCATGTAAAACCGGTCAAAAATAAAATCAATCTCCGATTTTGGGATTCCGGGTCCGTTGTCTGAAACAGTCAGCAGCATTTCCTCTTCTTCCTCGTAAATTTCCACTTCTATTTTCCCACTTTCGGGTACATGTTTAAATGCATTCGATAAGAGGTTGTTCAATATAATTTCCAGTTTCTCGCGGTCAATCCAAATTTCGGGTAGTTCATTTGGAAAGTTTTTTGAAAACTGAATATTATTAATCGCGGCCAATTCGTGGAATGGTTGACATAATTCGTTAACAAACCCGACAATATCGGTCTTTGAAGCTCTTAATCTGGCATTTCCTGTCTCCATTTTTCTGAAGTCGAGCAGTTGATCGATCAACTTCATTAAACGAAGAGAGTTATTATTAACGATCTGTATTTTATGTTCGGCCTCTTTACTTAAATGATACTGTTCTTTTTTACCAAGCAGTTCCTTTAAGGGGGCAAGTATCAGTGTCAGTGGTGTTCGAAACTCGTGCGACAGATTGGTGAAAAACCGGAGTTTCATTTCATTAATCTCCTGATCCTGCTGATGCTTTAATTTTTCAAGTTCCAGGTTATTTGCCAGACGTACCTGTTTTACCGCATTCCATCTGATAATGGTAACAATACCAATTACAACTACTATGTAAAACAAAAGTGCGTACCAGGTTTGCCAAAATGGTGGAAGAATATTAATAATGAGTTCAGTAGGGTCCTCATTCCACACATTGTGGCTATTGGCGCTTTTCAATAATAAATTATATTTCCCCGGCCTTAAGTTGTTAAAATTAACAAACCTTCGGGCCCCAATGTATTGCCAGTCGCTATCCAGTTTATCAAGTTTGTATTTATACCGGTTTCCACCACCTGCCCGATAATCGAGCGCTGAAAACTGTATCTCAAAATTATTAAAGCGGTAAGGAATAAAAATCTCTTTCTCGTACATTATCGATTTATCCATAATGACTTTCGATCCTATTTTTTCGTTCACCGAAACGGGCTTATTCAGAATTTTCAGCTCTGTAATAACCGGCTGATGAGCGGTTGGAATCGCCTTAATTTCATTTGGGATGAAATAAGTTAAGCCGTTGGAACCCCCAAAAAATATCTCGCCTTTGTCGTTTCGAAAAACAGAGGCCTCGGTGAAATTCTTACCACCCACACCGTCCTGCTCATCGTAATTTCGAATCAAAGAATGTAAATCCTGTCCATCGAGCCGGCTTATGCCCAAATTTGTACTTACCCAAACATTTCCCTCCGAATCAGATGCAATTCCTTTTATAAAGTTACTGGCCAGCCCGTCCTTTTCAGTAAACAGATCAAGATTAAATTCAGCATCTTTCGTCTCCGATAATTTGTTTAAACCGTTTGGGGTACCAATCCAGATGTTTTCCTTTTCATCCTGATCGATACAGGTAACAATATTACCGGTAAATTCACCTTTTATGTCAAAAAAGTCTTCTGCCAGAACAATACTTCTGTCTTCGGGATTGTAAATGTGCAAACCATTGTAAGTCCCTATCCACACTCTTTTTTTATTGTCTTCAAACAAGTAGCTAATCCGGTTGCTGTTTAAACCATCGGGGCCATTGTTATTTTTAGTCCATCGTTTCAGCCACTTGTAATTATTATTTCGATCGACTAAAAACAGGCCGGCCGTTAAACTACCAAACCAAAGCATATCTTTGGTTTCAAGTATAGATACAAACTGATAATCAGGCAAATTCAAATTAGGATACACCGACCTTGCCTTTAACAAAACAGGCTTTTGATTGACAAACCGAACAAGATACAAACCCACATTGGTTCCCACCCACACCTGATTCGATTTATCCCGGTACAAATATTTGATGATAAAAAACCTTGATGAACTAACTCCGGACGGATAATCTACCGGGTAAAAGTTTTCACGATCGGGAGACCAGCTTAACCCACTGCCAATTGTTCCGAGCCACAGGTTATTATTCCGGTCGTCAACCACCGACATTATCCGGGTATTTACCAAACCTTTATTTGGCTCGGGATGAAACCCTACGCTGTTAAAATTCAGTTTTGGCGAAAGCATACATATGCCACCACCATTTGTTCCCAGCCATAAATTATCATCCTTATCCCGGTACATGCCTAAAACGGCATCGTAGTCTTTGTTTAAAGCGGCCCTGTTTTCAGGATAAATCAAATAACGGTGAAAAACTTCGCTATCCGGATTAAAATAGTACAAACCGGTTCCCCAGGTTCCTACCCACACATAACCGTCTTTATCAAGCGCCAGCGATTCGTATGAATGAAAGGTTTGTCCCTTAAAAGAATCTTCAATCTTATATTTTGTCAATTCTTTGGTGCGAAGATTATATTTATACAAACCTGTTCCGGTAATCCATAAAACATTTCGCTGTTTGTCGTACTTTATTTCCTCACAATAAATTGGAGACACCGGTAATTCGTCACGAATAATTTCACCGTTTTTATACCCAAACCTGTATAAACCTTTTCTGGAACCCACCCAAATGCTACTATCTGGGCTTTCAATTATCGAGTTTACTCTTTCTTTCGCCAAATATTGAACAGAGCTATTTTTGCTTTCATCAAAAACAATCAGTCCGTTATTCCAGGTCCCCATCCAAATGCAGCCCTTTTTATCTTCATAAAAAGAAAGTACCCGGCTATCCGGTAATATCTCACTTTTATTTTTGTAGTTGGAAGCAATGTTGCTGAATACCTCAGTCTCAGCATTGTACTTACTTACACCTCCCGACTTGGTACCGATCCAAATGTTTCCCTTACTGTCAACAAACAACGACTCCACGGATGGATTAACCAGGCTGTTTGAATCTCCGGGGAGCTGGTTAAATATTTTGAAATCGTAACCGTCGTAACGGTTTAAACCTCCCCGGGTACCAATCCACATAAATCCGTTATCACCCTGCACAATCGACGTTACTTCGTTGTGTGACAAGCCATTATCAACCGTAAGAAAATTTTTAAGCAATTGTTCAGGCTGTGCATTGCCAACAACCGACAGGTACATCAGAAAGAGGGTTATCTGATATTTAATCAACTTTGTCATTCCAGACATTTTCAATTCGATTGGGCTCCTCGAAAAATTTCCGCCTCCAAAAAAATATTTTTGCGAGGCGGAAAGATACAAATTCTATTGAATATGTCGTCTAAATTCTGCTACTCGGGCTGCACCAACTGATACTGATGGTCATAAAGTTTTAGCTGACGGGATTTCCACCCGGCACCCTCCAGAAACACCGGGTGTGGTAATGCAACATCCCAATCTCCCAGTTTTTTCAGCAGCGCTTTTGTAATCTCCAAATGATCGAGCGCCACATCCTTTTGTTCCGAAATATCCTTCGACAAATCAAACAACATCGGTAGGCGATCGGGCAGGCGAATCAACTTCCAGTCGCCAGCGCGGATTGCAGCGCTAATGGTAAAACGCCAGTTAAACGATTCGTGGGGTTTGCCGGTTTTCTCGTTGAGAAGGAAAGGAACAAGGTTTACACCATCGAATTTTACCTCATCCGTTTTAGTACCACCCGCCAACTCAAAAAACGTAGCTGCCAGATCAAGCGAAATAACCGGGTTATCATAAGTAGATCCGGACGGAAGTTTCCCTTTCCAGTTCATTACAAAAGGCACGTGAATACCACCTTCCAGCAAAATACCTTTTTGTCCGTTAAAAGGCGCATTGATTGATGCGTTTGAGTCGCAAGGGCCGCCGTTATCGCTCAGAAAAACCACCAGGGTATTTTCGGTAAGCCCGTTTTCTTCCAGTGCCTGCATAATCCGCCCCACATTCACATCCAGGCGGTGCACCATGGCACAATAGGCCCGGCGTTTTTTATCGCTTATGTGTTGAAACAGCTTCAAATCGGCCTCTGTGGCTTGCATAGGCGCATGTGGTGCATTAAATGAAGCATACAGGAAAAACGGTTTGTTTTTGTGCCGGCGGATAAAATCAACACATTCATCACCTTTATCATCAGTAATATAGGTAAGTTTCTGCGGGGTTTTGTAATTGCATTCAATGGGGCACAGGTACCCTTTCCCGTCGGGTTTGGCGGTAAAATAATCGTGGCCACCAATGGTATAACCCCAAAACTCGTCGAAGCCCCGTTGCGTGGGATGAAATTTTGGTAAGGTTCCCAAATGCCACTTTCCAACCAACCCGGTGGTGTATCCCAGCTTTTTAAGCCGCGAGGCAATGGTAGTTTCTGTTAACGGCAACCCGTTGTATTCCTCGTCGAAACCCGGCTGAACAGCCGACAAATTATTATCGTGGCCAAAAGTAACCTGGTTACGCCCGGTAAGCAAACCTGCTCGCGAGGGGCTGCAAACCGGCCCCGACACATAACCGTTGGAAAAATTCACCCCGCTTTGGGCCAGTTTATCAATATTGGGTGTAGGTATTTGTTTACTTCCGTTTAAGCTTAGGTCGGCAAAACCAAGGTCATCAGCCAGGATGATAATAAAATTTGGCTTTTGTTCTTGTGCAAACGATGTTACACCCAAAAGCAGGAAAAATAGTAATAAATAGTTCTTCATGTTTCTTTTAATCTCTGTATTCATAATTATTCGGAACCAAATCCATGCTACCCAGAAAATCCATACAAGCGGCTTTAACATTGTAGTTCCTTTGTGGCATTTCGTGTACTTTTTTTATGGTTTCAATAAAAGGTTCCTTATTGCCGGTATATATTAAAAAGTTAATGGCCAGCAATGCGATATCCATATTTTCCGACTGACAACTTTCAATAAGAATCTGCTCCGCCTTTTTATTGTTCCACAGCTGAAAAGAAATGGCAGCAGCCCCAAGCGATACCAACGGATAAGCATCGTCCATGCTGTTCTCGATTTGCTGCCGACAATCTTCCAATACTTCCGGCTTTTGGCTACGCAGGCCCATTATTCCCCAGTACCTTACAATTGCATTTTTATCCTGAAGAAGTGCTGTTTGTTGAGCAGCAATCTCCCGGCCTCGTTTTCCCGACAGTGAAGCAGCCGCATATATCTTCCGAAAAGGATACTTCTTTTTATCCTGACGAAACTCATAAGGCGTTTCACTTTCTGAAATCCGGGCAATTTCATACTCGGGCAAAAACATTACATCGAGGGCTTTAAAAATCTCCTCGTCCAGTTGCCGTCTCATTTTTTCGAGTACTGTTTGGTATTCAGGATCACCAACCCGGTTTTTTGTTTCCCACACATCGTTTTCAATGTCAAATAAATATTCAGCAGGCCTTTCTTCAAAATAACTTTGTTGAAGCGAATCAAGCAAATCCGCCTGGTAATCGCTTCTCATTTGCTGAACGATTTCAGAAATGTACATGTAGCGAATGTACCTTCCCTGCGGAATAAAAGGCAAATAGTTCCGCGAATACATGTATTTCCCATCGGTTATACTACGCACCATATCCATTCCGTTATCCGACCGGTCGGCTGATAACAGCAAACGATCAACAGGCTGCGAACGCTTCTCTCCCATCAAAACCCGACCTTTTAAATAAGCAGGAACTTCTGCCCCGCTCAAACTAATAAGTGTGGGGGCCAGGTCTTCAAAATCGATCAACTCATCCGTCACCACACCTTCTGTCCCCCAAGGCGACAGGTGTTTATACATTTCAGGAAACCAAATCACAAAAGGCACCCGGTACCCGTAGTCAATCCCGTTGGTTTTTCCGCGTGGTTCGCCTTCGCCATGGTCGGCATAAAAAAAGATGATGGTGCTGTCGCGCAAATTGTCTGCCTCAAGTTTTTCGAGTAATTCGCCAATTCGCTTATCCGTCAGCGAAATAGAATTGTAAACACGGGCAAAGTGTTTCCGCATTTCAGTGCTTTCACGGTAAATCGGTGGCATTTCAAAGGCTTCTTCTGAAATACGTTCCTCACCAGAGAGTTTATCCCACACATTCTTGGCGTACCAATCGTAGGGCATTGTCATTGTTCTCGACTGGTGAGATTCCATAAAATTAAAAACAGCAAAAAACGGCTGCCCGGGTTTTCGGTCCCACCAACCTGCTTTATTCGAGCTTTCGTTCCAGGCTTCCTGAATAAACGCTTTGGGATTTGCCAGGTTATAATCGGTTTTTGAGTTGTTGGTAACATAATATCCCTGTTGTTGCATGTAGTAAGGAAATCCCTTTATGTACTCCGGAACAGGGTAATTGCTCCGGTGGTTGCCGGTTCCCATTTTAAAGGTACGGACACCCGTTATGATCGTATTTCTGCTGGGAGAACAAACAGTACCGGTAGAAAACGCATTGGTAAAACGTACACCTCGTTCGGCTAACTTATCGATAAACGGAGTTCTTGCATCCGGATTCCCATAGCATCCAAAAAACCGAGGAGAAGAGTCTTCGATGGTGATCCACAAAATGTTGGGTTTGTTTTGTGCAGAACAGAAAAGTACTGTCATAAAAATTGAGCATGCCAGAAATATTCGTTTCATCCCTTTAGCTATTGGTGTATGTAAAAAACAGCTTAAAGATACGGATAACACTTATTAGCATGGATAACTTTTAATTCATTTAGGGGGTAAATTCTATTCGTAATAAAAACATACGGTTAGCCACTTCTCCAAACCGCTGCTTACAACAGGTTCCGGAATTATACAAAATGATAGCATAACCAGATTATTTAACTAAATTGTTCACGTTTCAAAAAAAACTGTTGTTCGAATGTTTAAAGTATTATTGTTGATCGCCGCTACAGTAATGACCGGATGTAGCCAAAAGCCAGAGACCACAAAATCCGATACTGATCATCCAAATGTATTGTTTATTGCCGTTGACGATCTTCGTCCGGAACTGGGTTGTTATGGTGCCTCGTACATTCATTCCCCAAACATCGATAAACTGGCTGCTTCCGGTGCCCTGTTTGTCAATCATTTTGTTCAGGTTCCTACTTGCGGTGCTTCGCGTTGCAGCATGTTAACCGGAATGCTGCCCAAAACAAAAGGATACCTCAACAATGAAGCGATCAGAAGATACATTTCCAAAAATCCGGAAACCGACCGGCCCGAGACTTTTATCCATCATTTACGCAGAAATGGCTATTATACGATTGGGATTGGGAAAATCAGCCATTATGTAGATGGACTGTTGTATGGATACGAAGACTCTGTAGGTACCGACCTGGAGCTCCCATACAGTTGGGATGAAATGTTGCTTGATCCCGGGAAATGGGGCACCGGCTGGAATGCTTTTTTTGCCTACGCCGACGGCAGCAACCGACAAAGCCGGAAAAAACAGGTGAAACCTTATGAGTCGGCAGATACGGATGACCGGGGATATCCGGATGGTTTAACGGCCGAGCTGGCTCTTAAAAAAATGGATGAACTGGCGCAAAAAGATAAACCCTTCTTTTTAGCAGTTGGTTTCTTTAAGCCGCATTTACCTTTTAATTCGCCTAAAAAATACTGGGACTTATACCGCGAAGAAGAACTTCCGTTGTCTCCCAATCCGTTTATTCCGAAAAACGTAAGCAAAGCCAGTTTGCACAGCAGTAATGAATTTAATGGTTATAAGCTGGGAGATGAAACAGCAACACTAAACGGCCCCGTTTCTGATGCTTATGCCCGAAAATTACGTCATGCGTATTTTGCCTGTGTAAGTTACACCGATGCGCAGGTTGGCAAATTGCTCGACCGGCTGGATAAACTGGGACTTTCAGAAAATACAATCGTAGTTTTATGGGGAGATCACGGTTGGCATTTAGGCGACCAACTGGTGTGGGGGAAACATACCATTTTTGAACGTGCGCTAAAAAGTGCCTTTATTGTTCGTGCTCCCGGTAAAAAGTCCGGAATCAGGATCAATCAGGTGGTAAGCTCAATAGACATTTATCCTACACTGATGGATTTATGCCAGGTTGAAATGCCTTTCAAAACCGATGGGAAAAGTGTTGTTTCGTTGCTTGAAAATCCGGATTCGGAATGGGAAAATGTATCGTACGGGTATTTCAGAAACGGTATATCTGTGCGTACCAACCAATTCCGGCTTACCAAATATTTCCGGGAGGAAATGCCGGTTCTGGAACTGTACGATCATTTGGCTGATCCGAACGAAACCAAAAATATTGCAGATACAAATCCTGAAGTTGTAAAACAACTTTTACCTCTTCTGGAAAAGGGAAATACGGGATTGTACTCCCCAAAAGAATAATGTCCCGGTTCGATTGTTTATAAAAAATTTACATTTATAAATTAAAGAACAATCAGGTTTCAAACAAATCAACCAATTTTTCCGTTAGTTTTGACAGAAAGAGTTTTATAATGACAGACAAATTCAAAACATTACGATACCGGTTAATGGAAACAGAATCCTGGCCGCTTAAATACATGTTTAAATTTATTACGCCCAACGAAAACGGGAAAGTGGATCAAATCAAAGCACTTCTGCCTTCAAATGGGACAATCTCGTTTAAGCATACTTCTGACCTTAAACATGTTTCGATAACCTGTGTAGCGGAAATGCAAAACGCCGATCAGATTATTGAAATCACTGAACAGGTGGATAAAATTGAAGGTGTGATTATTTTGTAAATCCTTTCGTGTTGAAAATCTTTTTCATTTTACCAGCGAAGTCTTAACCCGATAAAAGGATACGATTCCTGTATTTTCAAGCAAAATCATCCTTCCGGTTTTGAATATTCACTTTACGCAGTTAAGTTTATCCTCCAAACAAAACATCCATTTTCGAAAATCATCTTTATGAAACCATTGAAAACCTTTTCCCTCATTATTGTATCTCTCCTTTTTTCACTGATCGGATTCAATTCTGCTGCTCAGCAGTGGATAAAAAATATGCCCGGATACGAACAGTACAAAAAAGTTGCGCCGCAAATCTTCTCGTCGGTAAAACAGGGACGAATTGTGGTAAACTGGTCAGAAGACGGAAAGTCTTTTACCTACAATTGGGATGGAAAAAGATACGAGTTCGATCTGAAAAGCAAAAAAGCATCTGAATTGGGAGGAGCAGAAAGAGACAATTCGCGCATGGAACGTTACCGTCGTATGTATGCCAATCGTCCGCAGCGTGGCCGTCAATATACCGAAACAAATTCGCCCGACGAAAAATGGAAAGCGGTTTATAAAAATGGAAACGTTTACATCAGCGATAACGAGGGAAACAACGAATTGGCTGTAACCACCAAAGGTTCGGTTGAAAAACGGGTAACTTTTGGTACCGCAACCTGGGTTTATGGTGAAGAACTAGCGCAGAATACTGCCATGTGGTGGTCGCCCGACAGCAAAAAACTGGCCTTCTATTCGTTCGACATGAGCAAGGTGCGTAATTATTTTCTGCAATACGAACAAACTGAGATTTACGATTCGATGAACATTGAAGCTTACACAAAAGTAGGCGCAGTAAACCCGGAAGTTGGCTTGTTGACTTACGATCTGGATACAAAAAAAACAGTGACAGTTGATGTTCGCGACGGGTTACCTTTCAACAACCAGGTAGTTGGGCATTACGTTTACGACATAAGATGGAGCCCCGACGGGAGCGAGCTGCTTTTTCACCGCACCAACCGCAAACAAGACATTATGGAACTTGATGCCGCTGACCCTGTAACCGGAAAGTGTCGCGTTGTTGTTCGCGAAGAATGGCCGGCCAGCTTTGTTGAGAATTCACCTGAAATGAGATTTCTGGAAGACGGGAAGCGCTTTATCTGGAACAGCGAACGCAACGGCTATAAAAATTACTATTTGTACAGTTTGAGTGATGGTTTGACCGCTCCGCTCACCTCGCATGAATTTGAAGTAGCCGGTATTGTGAATGTGGATGAAAAAGCCGGATTTCTTTATTACATGGCCCGCAGTGGCGACAATTACATGAAACAACAACTGCACCGGGTAAAACTGGATGGGACAGATGATATTTGCTTAACCGATCCGGCTTACAACCACTCGGTTCAGCTTTCTCCCAACGGAAAATATTTTGTTGACATTGCTGAAACACATGACATTCCACCGTTTTCGCAATTAGTTGACAGCAAAGGAAAAGTGCTTGCCAAACTGGTTGACAGTGATCTGACAAAATTTAACGAACTGGGGTTAAAAAAAGTAGAAATATTCACCTATACTTCAGCTGATGGTGAAACCGAATTGCATGGAGTTTTGCATTTCCCAAGCCATTTCGATCCTAACAAAAAATATCCGGTACTACTGTCGAACTACGGAGGGCCGGCTACCAACGGTGTTCGGGAGAATTTCTCAATTCCCAATTCGTTAACTGAATTTGGATTTTTGGTGGTTAGCATCGATGGCAGGAATGCAGCATGGAAAGGCAAAAAAATGCTGGATAAATTATACGGTAACATGAGCGTTGTGGAACAGGACGACTTTGCCGAAGGGATAAAATCGTTGTACAACAGGCCTTATATAGATAAAAACCGGGTAGGTGTTTTCGGAACTTCGTACGGAGGCACCACTGCTGCTGCCTGCATCCTGCGCCATCCGGAAGTTTTCCAGGCAGCGGTAGCCAATTCGGGAGTTATGGACTGGCGTAACTACGACAACATTTACACTGAACGTTTTATGAACCTGTTGGAAAATAATAAAGCCGGTTACGATGCAGCCAACCTGAGAAATTATGCCAGCAACCTGGTTGGAAAGTTGATGATTTATTACGGAACCACCGATAATAATGTGCACCCTTCCAACTCGTTACAACTTATTCAGGCTTTGCAGAGAGCTGGCAAAAGTTTTGAAGTACAGGTAGGGCCCGATCGCGGACACACTGCCGTGAGTATGGAAAGAATGATGGAATTCTTTATTCAGAATTTGGTTTTGAATCCTTAAAATGGAATAGTAATACAAGATAAAGTTGGGGCGGGAGAAAAATTCTCCTGTCTTTTTTTATTTCATTGGAAAAACAAATCCTGAATTTCAAAACCGCACCAATTCTCCACAATATAAAAATCTGATTTCAAGCTTTTTATTTTAATTCGAATTAAATAAAACTGCTTATCCCTTTTAGTCAAGTAAAGATTTATCTTTGATACATGAACGAGATTGAGAAATATCCAAGAGATTTTCAGGAGTTTATCACGCAGTTCAAATGCGAGGCTGACTGTTGGG
>JBKEDN010000015.1:0-23459 GCA_047975435.1 Draconibacterium sp.
AAGACCAATGAAATTATGGCTGAAAATTGAACGAAAAGGAAAATGATGATTGAAAATGGATGGCAACTTCATTAACAGAAGAATAGACATGCTTCATAAAACTAATTTTTAGAGGTTACCAAATATTAAAACTTTCACCCGGAACGGCGTATTAATAAAACTTAGAAGTGTCCGGAGCTGTTCTTATATAGTGTCGTGTCAAACATGTTTTATCACGACGTCGTGCTGAATTTATTTCAGCATCTTTACTCAAAATGCAGATTCCTAAATAAATTCGGAATGACGGTACGTCAATTTAAAGTTGACACTACAATAGTAACAATTCAGCATCTGACTCTTTTTTTACCCAAAAACCACTTATCCCTGACATTTTGTAAATATTCCCGCGGGAGAACAAGACAAATGCACGGGAGAACATACTAACCCCCCGGGAGAAGTGTTTAAAACCGTGGGAGAAGTATCCAAAACCATGGGAGAACTGCCCGCAACCTTGGGAATATTGGAAAAACAAGTGGGAGAAAAGCAAAAAGGGCTGTAAACAAAGAACCGTTCCCTGTAGAAAAGGAACGGTTCTCTGTTGCCTCGGATGGGCGATTTGTGATGGCCCGAAAAATTATGCGCTTAAAAACCGCGTGCCCCTATCGCAAAAACGAAAGTGCTTTTTCGATGGCAGCATCCAAACCTGAAGCATCTTTTCCTCCGGCAGTTGCATAAAATGCCTGTCCGCCGCCGCCGCCTTTAATTTCTTTTCCGGCCTCGCGCACAATCTGCCCGGCATTCAAACCTTTGTCTTCTACTATATTTTCTGAGATCATTACGGTAAGGTTTGGCTTCCCGTTTATTTCGGCCCCCAAAACCAAATAGAGGTTTTCTACCTCGCCTTTTAGCTGAAAAGCCAGGTCTTTCAATAAACCTGCATTATCGATCATTATTTTATCGGCAAGGATATTTATGCCTTTTTCAAACATAATCCTGCTTTTCAGGTTGGCTTTGGTTATTTTAAGGCTTTCACGTTGAAAATTCTCAATTTGTTTGGAAAATTCTGAATTCTGCTGCAACAAAATACCGATACTTTCCAGCACATTGACTGAACCTTTTACAGTTTCCTTAATACTGTTTAAAACCCCCAACTGGTCGCTGATGTATTTCTCGGCACGGCCGGCAGTAATGGCTTCAATCCGTCGGACACCGGCGGCAATGGCACTTTCCGAAACAATTTTCAAAATACCAATCTGTCCGGTTGCGGCAACGTGTGTCCCACCACAAAGCTCCATCGATTCTCCAAACCGGATGGTACGCACCACATCGCCGTATTTTTCACCAAACAACATCATGGCGCCCGCTGTTTTGGCTTCTTCAATCGGCATTTCACGATGTTCTTCCAGCACCGAATTCCGGCGAATTTTGGCATTTACCCTTTTTTCCACTTCGGCAATTTCTTCTTCAGTCATTTTCTGGAAATGGGAGAAGTCAAAACGCAGGTGGTCGGCATTTACCAGCGATCCTTTTTGTTCAACGTGTGTGCCCAGCACTTCGCGCAAGGCAGCATGTAACAGGTGAGTGGCGGTATGGTTATTGGCAATTTTCTGACGGCGCTGAACATCTACCACCGCAGTAAAATATTCCGACGGGTTTTCCGGTAGCTTTTCTACCAGGTGAACGATCAGGTTATTTTCTTTTTGCGTATCGTAAATTTTGGTTTTAACCCCGTCGAACTCAATGTAACCGGTGTCACCCACCTGTCCGCCCGATTCGCCATAAAACGGAGTCTGGTCAAAAACCAATTGGTAAAATGCCTTTTTCTTTTGAGTGACCTTGCGGTAACGGGCAATACGAATTTCGGCTTCAAGTTTGTCGTAGCCCAAAAATTCGGTTTTTTCAATTTTGCGTAACTCCACCCAGTCGTCGGTTTCCTGGGCTGCTGCGTTACGCGAACGGTTTTTCTGGGCTTCCATTTCAACCGCAAAACCACTGCTGTCAACCCCCAATCCGTTTTCGCGTGCTATTAATTCAGTTAAATCCAGCGGAAAGCCGTAAGTATCATAAAGCACAAAAGCATCTTTCCCGGCAACTTCGGTAGCGCCTTCATTTTTTACTTTTGAAACAATGTCATCCAGCAATTTTATTCCGGTTGAAAGTGTACGCAGAAACGACTCTTCCTCTTCCTTGATTACTTTTTCGATTAAAACCTGCTGGCTCACCAACTCAGGAAAAACTTCTCCCATGGTTTCTTTCAGCACATCGATCAGTTTATAAATAAAAGCTTCTTTGAACCCGAGGAAAGTGTAACCGTAACGCACCGCACGGCGCAAAATACGCCGAATAACATACCCGGCTTTGTTGTTTGATGGCAACTGACCGTCGGCAATGGCAAAAGCAACTGCACGCAAATGGTCGGCAATCACACGCATGGCAATGTCGGTCTTTTCATCTTCACCGTATTTCTTTCCGCAAAGCTTTCCGATTTCGGCAATCGTATTTTGGAAAACATCGGTATCATAGTTCGAAGTTACACCCTGCAAAACCATGCACAAGCGTTCGAATCCCATTCCGGTATCCACGTGTTTTGCCGGTAATTCTTCCAAAACGCCATTGGCTTTTCTGTTAAACTGAATAAAAACCAGGTTCCAGATTTCAATCACCTGCGGATGATCCTTGTTTACCAGTTCATAACCGGGCAATTTATCAACTTCTGCCTGCGTACGAATATCAACATGAACTTCGGAACAGGGGCCACAGGGGCCGGTGTCACCCATTTCCCAGAAATTATCTTTTTTGCTTCCGTTCAGAACACGCTCTTTGGGCAGGTATTTTTCCCAGTATCCGGCTGCTTCATCGTCGCGTTGCTGGTTATCATCGGCGCTACCTTCAAATACGGTAGCATACAAACGTTCCGGATTAATCCCCATCCGGGTTACCAAAAACTCCCATGCCCAGGCTATGGCTTCTTCCTTAAAATAATCGCCAAACGACCAGTTCCCCAACATTTCGAACATGGTGTGGTGATAAGTATCCAAGCCCACTTCTTCCAGGTCGTTGTGCTTTCCCGAAACACGCAAACATTTTTGCGTATCCGCAACACGTGGCCATTTTACCGGTTCATTTCCAAGAAACTGATCTTTAAACTGGTTCATACCGGCATTGGTAAACATTAAAGTAGGATCACCTTTTACTACCATTGGGGCAGAATTTACAATCTGGTGATTTTTTTCGGTGAAAAAATCGAGAAAAGCCTGTCGTATTTCCCTGGAAGTCTTCATATTATTGCTAGTATTTTATTCCTTAGTGTTAAAAATTCCAAACACAAACACAAGAAATTCATTCGTTATGAGTTATTTACTTACATTTGCGCCGTGAAAATATCACGTTTTTAAAGAACGCAAAGTTACACGATTAAATTAATTTAGTTAGGGACATCGAAAAAAAGGAGCCTGTTTATGGCAAGAAAGAAGTATAAATTTAATCCGGATACCCTCAATTACGAAAGCATTGGCTTAACGTGGAAGGAAAGAATGGTGAAAGGCTTTACTTATCTTTCGAGCAGTGTGGGAATGGCCATTCTATTTGTGGTGGTTTTTCTGAGTTTTTACGAAACACCCCGTTCCAAAGCATTAAAAAGGGAAAACAACCGTTTACTTTCGCAATACGAATTGTTGCAAAAAGACATGGATAAGGTTGAGAAGGTTTTGACCGATCTTCAACAACGCGACGATAATATTTACAGGGTAGTTTTTGAAGCAGAACCGATTCCGGCATCCGTGCGCAAAGCCGGTTTTGGTGGTACCAACAAATATTCGCATCTCGAAAACATGGACAATGCCGAACTGGTAATCGAAACGGCAAAAAAACTGGATGTTTTGGCTAAAAAGGCATACATTCAGTCGAAATCGTACGACGAGGTGATGCAAATGGCGCAGAACAAAGAGAAAATGCTGGCATCATTACCATCTATCCAGCCAATCCGGAACCAGGAACTAAAAAGAACTTCCAGTGGTTGGGGCTATCGTATGCACCCAATATACAAAGTAAAAAAAATGCATTGGGGACAAGATTTTACTGCCCCGATCGGAACACCGATTTATGCAACCGGCGATGGTGTTGTTATAGAGGTTGAAGGATCGAAAAGAAGTAAGGTGGGTTTTGGACTGGCAGTTAAAATTGACCACGGCTATGGTTATGAAACCATTTACGGCCACATGAACGAGTTCAATGTAAAACGCGGACAGCACGTAAAACGTGGCGATATTATTGGCTATGTTGGAAATACCGGAGGTTCTACAGCTCCGCACTTGCACTACGAAGTGCATAAAAACGGACAAAAAGTAAATCCGATGTATTACATGTTCCAGGATCTTACTCCACAGGAATATGACAAGATGATTGCGATCTCTACAAATATCGGACAGTCGCTCGACTAGCCGTAACAACGGAATAAAGAAATTTGAAAAACTTTCGTCAGAAAACCTGGTGAAAGTTTTTTTGCTTTTGTCTATTTTCAAACTACAATTTTGCCGCGGTTATCAATTCTATTTATCTTGCAGTTCAAAATTTGAAAAGTGCCCTACAAAAAACCCGAAATAGAAAAAATTTACTACTCTATGGGAGAAGTTACCGAAATGTTTGGCCTTAGTCCGTCGAACATTCGTTACTGGGAAAACCAGTTTGAGGCGTTGAAACCTTTTAAAAATAAAAAAGGCAACCGACTTTTCACCAAAGAAGATATTGAAACAATCCGCCTGATTAACTACCTGGTAAAAGAGCGCGGCCTCACAATAAAAGGGGCCAAACAAAAGTTAAAAGAAAACAGGGAAGATACCCTCAATAATTACGAAATTGTAAAAAAGCTACAGGATATCAGGCAAGAGTTGATGGCAATAAAAAACAGTTTACAGGATGACAACGAAGATTAAAGATATTACACATTTTCTGGAAAGCATTGCTCCGCTTCATTTACAGGAATCGTACGATAATGCCGGATTAATTCTTGGAGACAATCAAAAAGAGATTAGTTCTATACTTGTTACCCTGGATGTAACCGAAGACGTGATAGACGAAGCCATTCAGAATAAATGCAACCTGGTTGTAGCTCATCACCCGATCGTTTTCTCAGGCTTGAAGAAAATTACAGGAAAAAACTATGTGGAACGCACCTTACTAAAGGCGATTAAAAACGATGTTGCCATTTATGCGGCCCATACTAATCTCGACAGTGTTACCGGTGGGGTAAACGGTAAAATTTGCAGTAAACTGGGGCTCGAAAATTGCAAAATTCTGGAACCTGCCAATGACCTGTTAAAAAAACTGGTAACTTTTGTTCCTGTTGACCATGCTGAAAAAGTACGACACGCGATTTTTGCTGCGGGTGCGGGAAACATCGGCAATTACGATTCATGCAGTTTCAACACACACGGTCAGGGCACCTTTCGCGGAGATAATACCACCAATCCCTTTGTTGGAGAAAAAGGGCAGCAACATTACGAAAATGAAATCCGGGTTGAAACCGTTTTCCCTTCGTACCTGCAGGGGCAAATACTGGCTGCACTAACAACTGCTCACCCATACGAAGAAGTAGCTTACGATATTTATCCGCTCGAAAATAAATTTACACAGGTTGGAATGGGAATGATCGGAACACTTCCGAAAGAAAAAACAGAACGCCAGCTATTACAACTTTTAAAAGAAACCTTTCACACTAAGGTAATCAGGCATACTGCACTGCAAAACAAAAAAGTGAAGAAAATAGCCGTTTGCGGAGGTGCGGGCTCATTCCTTTTGAATAAGGCCAAAGCGGCGGGTGCCGATTTTTTTGTAACCGGAGATTTTAAATATCACCAGTTTTTTGATGCGGAAAACAAAATAGTAATTGCCGATATCGGACATTTTGAGAGCGAACAGTTCACTAAAGAACTTTTTTATGAGTTACTTACGAAAAAATTCCCTAAATTTGTCGTCCGTTTATCAGAGGTGAATACCAACCCGGTTTTTTACTTCTGATTTTTGGTTGTAATCAAGCGATTGGCTTAAAAGTGCCAATTGATTTTTGAAAGCAAAACAAAATACAAACAAAAGGGTTACAGGAAAGAAACCCGGTTTATTGGAGAAAAAGTAAAATTAAATAGTACAAGCATGAATACATCTTATTCAAGGCAAGAAGACAAAGACATTTCAATTGAAGAAAAACTGCGCGCATTGCACGAGCTGCAAAGTGTAGTTTCAGAAGTGGATAAAATAAAAACCTTGCGGGGTGAGCTTCCGCTGGAAGTACAGGATTTGGAAGATGAAATCGCCGGGTTAAAAACACGTTTGGTGAACCTGGACGACGAAATCAAGAACCTGGATACTGCCATCAATAATAAGAAGATTGCAATTAAAGATTCTCAGGGACTAATTACAAAATACACCGAGCAACAAAATAACGTTCGGAATAACCGCGAGTTTGATTCTCTGTCAAAAGAAATTGAATTCCAGAACCTGGAAATTGAGCTTTCGGAAAAACGCATCAAGGAGTTTACTGCCGAAATGGCTGCAAAGAAAGAAGCTATCGGCGCTTCTAAAACGCAGTTAAAAGAGCGTGAAGAAGACCTTGACCGCAAGAAAAACGAATTAGAGGAAATTACCGAGGAGACCAAGATAGAAGAGGAAAAACTAAAAGGAAAAGCAGAAAAGATTGAATCGTTTATCGAACCTCGTTTGCTGACTGCCTTTAAACGTATCCGCAAAAATGCCCGTAACGGATTGGCTGTTGTAACCATTCAGCGTGATGCCTGCGGAGGTTGTTTTGCCAATATTCCGCCACAGCGCCAGCTTGATATTGCCAGCCGCAAAAAAATTATTGTTTGCGAATATTGCGGCCGTATTCTGGTAGATGAAAAAATTAATGTTGTTGAAGATGTAGCTGAATAAGCTAAAATGATATTATTCAAAAAGCCGGTTCTTTTAAGGATCGGCTTTTTTTGTTGAAACTTATCCAACCATAAAAACGGACCGCATTGAAAATACAGTGAATTTTAATTTGAGAACAACAATAAAAGTATTTGTCTTTCATGCCTGCCGGCAGCCATACTATTTGGCTTGAACCAAATAGTATGCACAAAGTTCAAGGCTACTTTTGATCCTTCCCCTCCGTTTACATAAAACCTAAGTTCGGACGGGTGATTTCCTCGATTCCTCGGAGCTTCCCGCTCTCTCTAAGATTTTATTTCAACTCCAAGCAACGACCAAAAGAGGCCGGTCCACTTCTGTAAAGACAGCAAATTTGAAAACTTTTTTCGAAGCCTTGGCCCCGGTCGGTGAACCTGAAATCTCATGAAATCCTATAGAACTTTGGAAAAGCTTAAAGCCGCTCCCGGATTCCCAAAAACGGCTTTCACTTAAACATTGTTTTGAAAAATATTTCTTTTTAATTCACTTTGAACACTGAACTAAAAACTCTGAACTTGTTGTGTTTTACCAGCTGCCGCCGGCACCACCGCCGCCAAAACTTCCACCGCCGAAGCCGCCAAAACCACCGCCGCCAAAACTTCCACCTCCGGAACTAAAGTTACCAAATGAACCCGACGAGCGATGACCACCCGACATCATACCCATGGCCAACCAGAACGGCAGGCTGCTTCCGCCGGTATAAAATCTGCGCCGCCTGCTTCTTCCTAACAGTGAAATAAACAGCACAAACAGGATAATTATAAAAGGAATTCCTGCCGAACCTCCCCTGCTCACTTTCTCCTGGTATTGTTGTGCGGTATATTCTCCGCGGGTAATGTCCATGATTACGTTGATGCCAGCTGCCAGCCCACCATAATAATCGTTGTTTTTAAAACGGGGAATCATTTCGTTATCTACAATATCGCGGTTCACAATGGCATCGGGCAAAACACCTTCCAGCCCGTAACCTGTGGCAACAAACACCTCGCCCCTGCTGTTGCTTGTTTTTGGTTTTACCAGAATTACCAGCCCGTTGTCATTGCCCTTTTGTCCAACGCCCCACTTTTCGCCAATGCGCTGCGCCATATCGCCCGGTGCGTAACCTTCCAAATCGGGCATTGTAACCACAACAAGCTGTGTTGAAGTCTGACGGGCAAACTGCGCCAGTGCACTTTCCATATTATTGGCTTCGCCTTTTTCGAGAACGCCTGCAAAATCATTCACCAGTCGCGGCGGATTTGGACGATCGGGAATTTGTGCCATTACGCTTGTTACTATTCCGATCAATACAAATAGTAATATGATTATTTTCTTCATCTATAAATATTTTAACCCCTCTGCCATTCCCCACCTTCCTTACGCGGGCATTTCCCTTGCAAGGGGAGAAAAAGCGGAAAGTTCTATTTCTTATTTTCCAAATGATATTTCGTCCGACAGCTCATTCACATCGTCCGATTGATAGGGGAAATGAGCTTTTAACTGTTCGCCGGCCATTACAATTCCCTCGGCCAGTCCCTGAGCATATTTCTTGTCCTTTAGTTTCGCAATCACTTTCTCCTTGGTTGTTTCCCAAAAATCATCGGCCACTTTTCCGTTAATTCCGGCGTCGCCAAGTATGGCAAATTTGCGGTCTTCAACTGCCAGATAGAAAAGTACGCCGTTGCGGAGTGCCGTTTTGTGCATCTCCAGCTTTTCAAAAATATAAGCTGCCCGGTCAAGCACATCTCCCGGACATTTATTTTCGACATGCAAACGGATTTCGCCCGATGTGTTGGTTTCTGCTACACGAATGGCATTGGTAATTTGCAGTTTATCCTGCTCCGTAAAATATTTGTGTACACTCATAATTTTCAATTTTCATGAAATCCGTCTGCCAGGAACTTCTAATACCAGTTTTTCAACTCTCCCTCTTCTCCCTTCGAGAAGAGAGGGACGATTGGAACGAAGTTTCAATCAGGGTGAGTTCTTCACAGTTATTTTTTGTTCTATTCAGATATTATTTTTCTCTATTTAAAACTGCACTTCAGGTGCTTTTTCTGCGCCCTGCTGCGCTTCAAAATAGCTTTTCTTATCGAAACCAAACCACGAAGCGTAAATTACCCTGGGAAACTTACGGATGTAAGCATTGTAGCTTTGTGTGGTTTCGTTGAATTTCCGACGCTCAACGGCAATCCGGTTTTCAGTGCCTTCGAGTTGCGCCTGCAAATCCATAAAGTTCTGGTTGGCTTTTAAATCGGGATATTTCTCTACAACCACCATCAAGCGGCTCAGAGCCGAAGAAAGTCCGTCTTGTGCCTGGTTGAATTGCTGTAAAGTTTCAGGCGTTATTTTTTCAGGATTTATATTTACTGAAGTGGCTTTCGAACGCGCCTCGATAACACCTCCCAGCGTTTCCTGTTCGTGCGCCGCGTAACCTTTTACGGTATTCACCAGGTTTGGAATTAAATCGGCACGGCGCTGATAAACGTTTTCAACCTGCGCCCACGACGAAGTTACCTGCTCGTCTAACTCTACCATTTTATTATAGCCACAGCTCGAAAACAAAAATGCACTCACTACTGCTAACAAAACAATTCCTAATCTTTTCATTTTTATTCTATTTAATTGATAAGCACAAATATTTCTAAAAAGTGTCAAATATCATCGCGATTTTCGGGGAAAGGCGATATTTTGTCGCCGTATTCAGAATTCAGTAAGATAAAGTACAGCAATCATGAACAGTTCAGATTTTAAAGCAGCTCTTTTAGCCGGCATCCCTGAGCAGCTTCCCTTACCTCAAGCTTACGACACCCAAATTAACCACGCGCCAAAGCGTAAAGATATTCTTAATCGGGAAGAAAAGAAACTGGCTTTAAAGAATGCATTGCGCTATTTTCCGCAAAAGTTTCATGAAGTGCTGGCACCCGAATTTCTGAACGAACTCGAATTGTTTGGGCGTATTTACATGTACCGTTTTCGCCCTGAATACGAAATGTATGCGCGGCCTATTGATGAATACCCGGCTAAATCGAAACAGGCAGCATCAATTATGCTGATGATTCAGAACAACCTTGACAAAGCAGTGGCACAACACCCGCACGAACTGATTACCTATGGCGGAAACGGAGCCGTTTTTCAGAACTGGGCACAGTACCTGCTTACCATGAAATACCTCGCCGAAATGACTGACGAGCAAACGCTGGTGATGTACTCCGGTCATCCGATGGGTTTGTATCCATCGCATAAAAATGCGCCGCGGGTTGTGGTAACCAACGGCATGGTAATTCCGAATTATTCGGGGCGCGACGATTACGAGCGCATGAACGCTCTTGGCGTTTCGCAATACGGGCAAATGACCGCCGGATCGTACATGTACATTGGTCCGCAGGGAATTGTACACGGCACCACCATTACGGTTATGAATGCTGCCAGACTGCACTCACCTGGTGATTTTGGCGGAAAGATTTTTGTGACGTCCGGACTGGGTGGCATGTCGGGCGCACAACCAAAGGCAACGGTAATTGCAGGCATGGTTTGCATTGTTGCCGAAATTAATCCGAAAGCTGTTGAAGTACGCCACTCGCAAGGCTGGGTGGATGAAGTTTATACTGATTTGGATGAGCTCGTGGCACGCGCATTGAAAGCCCGCAAAAACAAAGAAGCCGTTTCAATCGCCTACCAGGGGAATGTGATTGATTTGTGGGAAAAACTGGCCAAAGAAAATGTGCCGATCGAACTGGGCTCCGACCAAACTTCGCTGCATAATCCGTTTGCAGGTGGCTATTATCCTGCCGGATTAAGTTTCGAAGAATCGAACCAAATGATGGCTGAACAACCCGAACTGTTTCGCGAAAAAGTACACGAATCTTTGCGGAGGCATGTAACTGCTGTGAATCAGCTCAGTCAAAACGGCATGTATTTCTGGGATTACGGAAATGCGTTTCTTCTTGAGGCCAGCCGTGCCGGTGCCGACATTACCAACGAGAAAGGCGATTTTATTTACCCCTCGTATGTGCAGGACATTATGGGGCCACTGTTTTTCGATTACGGTTTTGGTCCTTTCCGCTGGGTATGTACTTCGGGCAAAGAGGAAGATCTGGAAGTTTCTGATAAAATTGCTGCTGAAGTTCTGACGGGTTTGGCAAAAAATGCCCCCGGTGAAATTACGCAACAGATGCAGGACAACATACACTGGATTCGCGAAGCTGGGAAAAACAAACTGGTGGTGGGTTCGCAGGCGCGTATCCTTTATGCCGATTGCAAGGGCCGCACCCAGATTGCCAAAGCCTTTAATACTGCCATCCGCGAGGGGAGAATTTCGGCACCCATTGTGCTGGGCCGCGATCATCACGATGTTTCGGGTACCGATTCGCCTTACCGCGAAACTTCGAATATTTACGATGGCTCGTCATTTACTGCCGATATGGCTGTGCAGAATTTTGTTGGCGACGCCTTTCGTGGCGCTACCTGGGTTTCGCTGCACAACGGCGGCGGAGTTGGCTGGGGCGAAGTAATAAATGGTGGTTTTGGAATGACGATCGACGGTACGCCTGAAGCAGAAGAACGCCTGACATCGATGCTGCACTGGGATGTGAACAACGGGATTTCGCGCCGCAGCTGGGCACGTAACAAACCGGCCCGTTTTGCCATTGAACAGGCAATGAAAGAAAACCCGAAACTGAAAGTTACGCTACCCGAAATTGCTGATGACGATCTGCTGGATAGTTTGTTCTAACTTCATTGGCTTCATATTAACAAGACAACCGTGATGAACGATTCTATAAGTATTATAATAGGCTGGACTTTTACACCAAAATTAGTTAAGCCTCATTTTGATTTAGTTTTAGTATCATACTAAGAATCAGTCATTTTAGAAAAAAGAGAAACCAATGAATAAACTTTTACCTGCAATACTGGCCATCTTATTGTTAAATATTTCGGGCTTAGCTCAAACTCCCGCTTCTGCCAACCCAAGATTGGGAACATTGGCCAATACCACTCCGGAGCAAAGCCAGTTGATTATTAAAAATACGCTTACCTTTCCTGAAAAAACTCAGTTATCTATCGCCCTCATTAAGAATAACAACGTAATATTTACAGGCATTGAACGAATTGGCGATACATTGAATTATACCGACAACTCGCTGAAAATTTTTGAAATTGGCTCCATCAGCAAGGTTTTTACTTCTACTCTTCTTGCCAACCTTGTATTAAGCAAGAAAGTTGGTTTAAATGATACAATGAGCTCTTGTACTGATCTTCCGCTAAATTCACGCGACACCTTTACGCTTCGGGAACTGGCCAACCATACTTCGGGTTTACCCCGTTTGCCTGCCAACCTTAATTTGGGCACTGCCGATTTTCGGAACCCGTATAAAAATTATTCGGAAGAGGACCTGGTAGAATATCTTTGCAATGATAGTGGTGCCAGAACATTGCCCGGTGAAAAATACGAATACTCTAACCTGGGTGCAGGGCTGCTGGCTTACCTGTTGGAGAAAAAAGCAGTAGCAGATTACGAAACAATGTTAAAAAAATATATTTTTAAGAAGTACGGAATGAAGTACTCAAGCACCCTCCGGGCTAAACTCGATGAAGATCTTGTACCTGGCCGTGATGCAGCAGGAAATGAAACGCCCAACTGGGATTTTAACGTATTAGCTGGAGCTGGCGGTATTTTATCGAACGTGCACGATTTAACGAAATTTGTGCAAGCCCAGTTTAATCCTTCCAACACTGAATTGACATTACCCGGGAAAGTACCTTTAAAGTGAATGACCGAATGGAGATTGGCCTTGGATGGCACATTTTGCATCCTGAACCGGAAACTACCTTGTATTGGCACAATGGCGGCACGGGAGGTTATACCTCTTCTGTGGCAATAAATATGCAAAATAAGTCAGCGGTGATTATCCTGTCTAATGTGTCGGCTTTTCACCCCAAAAAAGGCAAGATAGACGAACTGTGTTTCGGGCTTTTAAAAACGCTAAAGTAATGGGTGAAGGAATGGGCAATTAGCCAAACATCATTTCGTAAGGACGGGCAATTGCTTCCTGCAGTTCACTAATTCCGATGTTACGGCTTTTACGGATGTATTCCCGGCCATCAAAAAAAACCAGGATTGTTGGTGCCGCAAAGATCCTGTTTTGACCAGCAATCTCAGGTAAAACATCCGATTTTACATAGGCCATCTTCATTTCGGGGAATTCGGCTTCAAGCAACTGAACTACTTTTGGTTTTAAAACCTTACAAACATTACATGCTTCGGTTGAAAAATAAGCCAACAGGGCCGGTTCTCCCTTTAGGGTTTCAAACGCTTCAAAACTTGAAATTTCGGTGTACATGACTTTAATAATTTCCAATGCTCAACATAACAAGCGTACAAGCTTCAACTGCCTCAATACCGTTCTCTTCCAACAGGCTTTTAAACTCCTGATTTTCAGTTCCTGGATTAAAAATAACGCGTTGTGGTTTTAAACCTATTACTTTCGAATAGTACTCGGGTTGACGTTGCGGCCCCACATAAAGCGTTACTGTATGTACAGCTTCTTTCGGAAATCCGGTCGATATCTTTACATCATCCACCTCCCCTTCGCGTTTAGCCAGTGCCAGTACTTCGTGCCCGTGAAGGCGTAACTGACGAATTGCCCGGTTGGAATAACGTTCCGGATTTTCGCTGGCTCCTATTACCAATGTTTTCTTGTTTGCTGTCATCTCTTTTGCAATAAAACAACTGCGTTTACCGAAATACCTTCCTCGCGGCCTTCGAAGCCCAGTTTTTCGGTGGTAGTAGCTTTTACCGAAATACAATCGATATCTACTCCTAAAACTTCGGCCATTACACGTTCCATTTCAGGAATAAACGGCTTTAATTTAGGCTGCTGTGCACTGATTGATGAATCGATATTTACAATTGAATACCCTTTTTCTTTTACGAGCTCATAAGAACGTTTGAGCAAAAGTTTGCTGTCAATGTTCTTAAATTCTTCTGAGTTATCAGGGAAATGTGTACCAATATCGCGCAATTTTAATGCTCCGAGCATGGCATCGCAAATAGCATGAATTAATACGTCGCCATCGGAATGCGCCACAGTTCCTTTGTGATGCGGGATCAAAATACCGCCCAGCCACAAGGTTTCTCCTTCAGCCAGACGGTGAACATCATATCCTATTCCAACTCTGAAACTCATCGTTGGTTGCTAAAAGCATCGATATCAAATATTAACGAAAACCGGAGTGTATTTTCGAGCGGGTGATTTCGCTGTGTGGGTAGCAGGTACGAAAAATCGAGTGCAAAAACGTTCATTTTTAAACCGGCTCCTGCAGTCAGAAATTTACGGTTTCCTTTAAATTCATTTTCATAAAAATAACCGGCACGCAGTGCAAACTGTTTGTTGTACCAGTATTCAACACCTACAGCCCAGGTAATTTCCTGAAACTCTTCTTTCATTCCGCCCGGAGCATCACCAAAGGATTTAAAAATACCTTCGATTACCCCGATATCTGAGCCAATTCCTCCGGATATCACTGCCCCTTCAGAATAAATCGAATCACTCGGAGTTGGCACCAGCAATTTATCAGCTTCAACCGAGAATGAGAATGAATTATACGGATCGAGCTCCATGGTGTAAGAAGCACCCAATTTCAATGTGGTAGGAATAAAATCTTTTATCGCACCTTCGGTATAAGAAATTTTGGAACCGATGTTTTGAATGTTGATACCTGCTGAGAAGGAATTGTCTTTACGACTTCTTCTGAATTCATTGTAATAATAAAATGCCACGTCGGCAGCAAATGAATTACCCGGATTTGTTGCCACTCCGTTCACCAACTGTCCACCAGTAAGGTCTGACCGGATATAGCGAACAGCCACCGCTCCCGACCAGGTTTCAGAAAGCAAGCGTGAATAACCAAAGTCGATGGCAAATTCATTTGGATTGATTTGAATCCCTTGCGCCCCTTGATCATCGGCAGTTATAATATCACCAAGTGCAAAATAACGCAACGAAGCACTAAGCGACTGTACATCGTCGAGCTTTTTGTACCCCGATAAATAAGCCAGGTTAATGTCGTTAACCAGATTTCGAAGCCAGGGTGAGTACGAAAGCCCAACTCCCATATCGCTTTCCATAAAAACATATTTTGCCGGGTTCCAGTGCTGAGAATTCACATCAGCCGAAGTACCAACTCCTACATCACCCATACCTCCGGCACGGGAATCTGGTGTAATACCCAAAAAAGGAACTGCTGTTGTTATTGTGTTTGCACCGGTTACTGTTTGTGCCACACTATTCCGAGTAGTAACAACTACTAAGGTTAAAACAAATAATAATTGGACAATCCTCATCATAATCTTACTAAAATTGAGTGTGCAAAGATATAACATTTGTCTTTGCAACCATATTTTCATACCTAAGTGAACGGAACTTTTCAATAAAAATTTTACCTGTCTCAAAAAATTATCGGGCAACAACCATTTTGCCTGATTTGGAAGAAATTACCCCATCCGGGCTTTGTACAATGGCCCGATAAATATAAACTCCGGGGGTAGCTACAATTTCTGATCCGGCAATATCCCACCGAACCGGATTAGTGGTATTCCCGTTTGACCCTACAGTAGTCTGGAATCGATCCACCGAACGCCCGTTCCCTTCATAAATATCAAAAATAACATTCAATACGGCTCCCGGCTGGTTGTGCTTAACCACAAAGTAAGTATAATCCGAAACCGGATTGGGATAGTTACTGATTTCTGAAATTTCGAGTTCGGAAGTTACATCAAATTCTATTTCCTTTTCAGAAGAATTGTTAGCCACATCCCAAACTTTCAGGCGTAAAGTATGCTTTCCAACCGCCAGCCCCGACAATGGAAAAGTAAGTACCCCGCTGGTATAATCATCGGTATTTGCCTGGTAATAAGCATTCAGAACATATACATTCGAATAATCGCCATCGATTACCGCCGTAATATCGTGCCCGATACCGGTTCCTACGGTGTTAATCCCGTTATCGTCGGATAAATTTGCAATCAACGTCGGATTTTTACTGGTTTTATCGCCCGACTGAAAATCAGGAGAGTCAAGATAAAGATCGATTTGCGGCCCCATATTGTCAGAAATCTCCGAACCAGCTCCTCCGATATTGAAATTCTCAAATGCACCATGGGCATCTTCTATTCCGTTATCGGCATAATACATAATTTTTCCTTCACCTAAACTGTAGGAAATATCTTTGGGCACAACAAAGCTAAATTGAAAAGCCCCATTTTGCACACTTGATTCTCCTTTGTAAATAATGTTCTCGCGAACTTTAAACTTCACAGGTGTTTCTCCTCCATTACCAAGGGTTTCCATTTCCACTTCCTTGTCGTAAACGGTTGGCGTTAGCTGCCCGTTAAAATCATCAACTTTGTTTCCGAAAGCATCGGCTACGTATCCTTCAATCGTAACTTTCTCAAGCGATCCGATGGTTTCCTTTTCGCCGTTGGCATCCTGCTGATTTATTTTTGTGGTAACAATATTATATTTCGGAAAAGAAAGTTTTAGCGCCGGATCGGCCAGTAACGAAAAATTACGCTTGTTGATAGCCGTTCCAATATTTGTTTTTGCCAGCCGCATTACATCTCCCATGCGGTAGTGCTCTCCATTTTCATCATTTTTAAAAATAAAATTGTAAAAGCTTTTGCTGAGCTTAAAATTAGCCGATGCAAAAACGACCCTTGTAGTTGAAAAAAGCCCGATTCCTCCACCGCTTGAATGGAGTAAAATATATTCACCGGCCGAAGTTTCATTACCGTCGAAACGACTGAATTCGCAAGTTGCTGTAACAAAGATGGGCATTCGGTCTGTATTCGACCAGGCGTTTATATCACTAATGTCCAATACTCTCTCATGAGCCAGATAACGTTCATTTGCATGACCGGTATAGTTCAGAATTAGCACTCCATCTTTTACACGCTCATTAATGGCTGTATTAACTCCGGGATAACTTTCTCCTGATGGATTCACTTCCTGAACATAAGCATCAAAATAGATTTTATCAGCAATAAATGCCTTGTTGTTTTCATTTAAAGAATCTGCAAGTTCTTCTGCCTGTCGCATGTGGAGTCCGGAATCTTCATCATCGCCAATAAAGGTTACAATGTTGCGCCAGCTTCCCAGGGCTGCCGGCTGATGGTAGCGTTTTATTTTTTCTACAACCGACTCTGCTTCGTAGGCAGCGGCAACCGGCAATCGCCCGATACCAAGATCAATTGCACCATTATATACACTTTCACCAGCATCGAGCATTACAAAGTAGTCGTCGGTTACAAAAGATGCTGTTGGAGTAAGAGAATTGGCCGACTGATATGTGGGAATAAAATTGTGGCTCCCGGCATTTATCCCTTTATTGTCGTAACTTCCGTCGCCTACCAGCAAAACATATTTCAAAGTACTGCCATGATCGTACAACATTTTAATAAAGTTTCGGATTCCGGTGGCATCTTTACTTCCTGAACTAAATTCATTGTATATCTGATCGGCATCCACTACTTCCACACTCATGCCATCCCGCTCTCTGTGAAAAGCAGCCAGCTCATTGGCAGCAGTACTAAATGCCGAATGCGTAATAATTACGTATTTGGGAACGCTCATTGAATGCAGATTCTGATTTTCAACTTCACCAACCAGCTCGGGTTCGTTAAAGGTTCCGTCGGTATTGAAAACCACATATTCCTGCAACTCGTCAGCAGCGCATCTGGCAGTTAAAACGCTTCCGTTTAACTCCGCAGAAACTTTCGCTACATTATTAATGTCTGTTATATCCAATAACCTTGTTGACGTTCCGGCTCCCTCAATGGTAAACTGAACGATGTTTCCACTTGCAACCGATTCAACATCCCGAAAAAACAATGGCCGGCTGTTCACTTTTAATTTTTGCCTGTAATTCAGCTCAAGGTTATCAATCCAGGCTGCCGCATTTACATTCGAAGCTTTATAATTCAAAGTTACTTCAAACGTATTTCCCGAAGATAAAAACGAAAAACGTCGGTTTCGCAGATCGGCATATAAACCTGTATTATCGTCAGTATCTACCTGGCTGAATCCCAAAGCTCCCTGATCGTTGCTATTAACAGAAACATTCATCGACGATGAACTGTAACTTCTGGCTGCTGCTGTTACCAACAAACTTGCAGTGCCACTTTCATCTACATCTGAAAGGTTGAAAGTAAAACTCCGCGTATTTCCGGTACCGAATTTTTGCCCGAACCACTGTCTCCCCGAACCAAGAGGTAACAAATTGTACAAATCTTCTTCCAATAGCGCATAAGCACTAAAAGTGGTTGTTGTTACATTGGCATCCTCCGAAATTTCGGAAGAAACCTCCACCTGCTTTTTTGCACCGGCATTGTCGGTAAGAAAAAAATATCCTTTCGAAGAATAATCATTGGTGTAATGTGTAAAATACCCCTCACTATTCAGTGTCCATTTTGTTACACCGGGAGCATAAAAGAACAGGCATTCTTCTCCGCCGTTTGATTCGGTCCACACTGCGCATTGCACCAAATCGTCGTATTCAATTTGTCCCGGATCTTCGAAAAGAGGCAGTGCCCCACTCCCATAAACACCAACGTTTTCAGGCTGATTAAATCCCCACGATTTCAGTTTTGAATACGGAATTTTATAAATCCCCTTTCCCGAAGTAGCAATTTTCATCCAGGTACCGGAGCCAAGAACCGAATTCGCCTTCCATGTATATTCCTGCGTGGCACTTTTCAATTTAGCAACAGGAAACCGCTTTAAACCGAAAGACTTTAAACGCCATATTTTGCCACCTTCTTTTTTTAAAGGGATGATTTGAATTTCATTCTTCACCAAATTTCCCGATTTTAACAGCTTGCTGTTAATTCTGACACTGTCGGGAATTGTTTTTAACAAGGCTTCTGATAGTTTCCAACCGGTAGCTTCATACTTTGGATTAACAACAACAGCTTTGTAAAAACTGTTGTTATCCTGAAGGTCGTAAATTCGTGTATAAACAGGTAGTTCGGTAGTCGTTTCCGGAAACCCGGAATTTTCAAGAATCTCAGTAAAACCCGCGCCACTAGCGAAACTACCGTACACGCTATCCCAGTTTAATGTGATCGGTTCATTCTGTGTATCGTCTATAGCAAAGCCTAGCCAAACAACACATAACAGAAGTAAATATTTTCTCATAAATATGATTCGATTATAAATCCAAAACGAGAAGGGTATGTAAATATTGCTGTTCTTTCACTCCCAATATGAACAAATATCCTCTGTTTAAGGGCAGCAAAGATATCAACATCCTTGAAAAGTTCCTGAAAATATTAAAATGGCTGGACAATAAGAATTGAAATAATCAGTTATATTTGTTGTCAAGTTGAACTTTTTAAGTACAAAAATGCGTTTAATGAAACTAAAACCATTATTCATTTTGATGTTAGCCGCACTTGTTTCGAGCTGTGGTTTATTCGGAAAAGGAGGCGGAGAATCGTCATCTACTACCGGATGGAAATACAACGATCCGGAAACCGGCAACATCCCTAATGTGTCAGGATACGAACAGGAAGCAGGCCCCGGTCTTCGTTTTGTACAAGGAGGTACTTTTACCATGGGACGTGTTGAACAGGATGTAATGTACCGGAATGACAACTTCCCAAGAAGGGTTACGGTAGCATCGTTCTACATGGATGAGACAGAAGTCTCGAACCAGTCGTACCGTGAATTTACACACTGGACATCAAGAGTTTATCCCGGGGATACAGAAAGATTAAAATCAATAACTCCCGATACATCGGTTTGGAGAAGCAAACTGGCATACAACGAGCCTTATGTAAATAACTACTTCCGCCACCCAGCATACAGTGAATACCCGGTTGTTGGTGTTAGCTGGGAACAGGCAGACGCTTATTGTAACTGGCGTACCGACAGGGTAAACGAACAAATTCTGGTTGATAAAGGGATTCTAACCCACGATGCAGCGCAAAGCGGGCAAAATGTTTATACAACCAAAACGTACCTGAACGGAATGTACGATGGAACAGAAGGAAAGAAACCCGTAGAAAACGGAGACGGATCAACCCGTCGTGTAAAATGGGAAGATGGAATTGTACTTCCAAATTACAGATTACCCACCGAGGCTGAATGGGAATATGCAGCTTATGGTTTAATTGGCAATACGGACGGTGAACTACTTACCGACCGGAAATTATATCCGTGGAACGGTGCATATCTTCGTGATGACCACAAAAAAGACAAAGGCCAAATGCGCGCTAACTTTGTACGTGGACGAGGTGATATGATGGGTATGGCAGGAGCATTGAATGATAATGCAGATATTGCATCGCCGGTTTTCGCATACGAGCCTAACGACTATGGTTTGTACTGTATGTCGGGTAACGTAAATGAGTGGGTGGCAGATGTATATCGTGCACAATCGATGGAAGAAGTAGAAGAATTCAACCCTTTTAGAGGTAATGTTATTACCGAATATCGTAAGGATGCTAATGGTCAGTTATTGAGAAATCAATATGGGGAATTAATTAAAGACACGATTCCCGGAATGGACTATCGTAACTTTGATGACGGCGACTTAAATTCTCAGGTAGTTGAAGGTGACAACTGGAATGCAGCAGAAGATAAAGGAACTGAAGGAATGTACATTCAGGATAATCGCCCGGGTTATTTTACTTCGCTTATTACTGATGAAGTACGCGTTTACAAAGGCGGATCGTGGCGAGACAGACCTTATTGGCTGGTACCTGGTACACGTCGTTACCTTGACCAGAAACATTCACAAAATGACCTTGGATTCCGTTGTGCAATGACCAGGGTTGGAAGCCCCGAAGGATTTTAACAGAATAAATAATTATACAGAAAAGCTTCATATTACGTGAAGCTTTTTTTATGCCGTTTTGTAGTAATTTTGAACATGAGCACATTAGAAAAAATTTACCAAAGCTTTCTGAAAAGCAATCAATCTGTTTCAACCGACAGTCGCAAAATTGAAAAAGGATGTATTTTCTTCGCATTGAAAGGAGACAACTTTAACGGAAATCAATATGCCGCTGAAGCGATCAAAAAAGGAGCGGCATATTCAATCGTTGATGAAAACGAATATGTTTCTTCGGATCGTACCATCCTGGTTGAAAATGTGCTCAACACTCTTCAGAAGTTAGCTCTTTTACACAGAAAAAAACTGGGAATCCCAATCCTCGCGATTACAGGAACTAACGGCAAAACCACAACAAAAGAGCTAATTGCTGCTGTGCTTTCTGAAAAATACAAGATTTCGTTTACCCAGGGAAATTTCAATAACCACATTGGCGTTCCGCTCACACTCCTGAGCATGAACAACAAAACCGAATTCGGAGTAGTTGAGCTGGGTGCCAACCATCCGGGCGAAATTGCACAACTTTGTAAAATTGCCGATCCTGATTACGGAATTATCACCAACGTTGGCAAAGCCCATTTGGAAGGCTTTGGTTCTTTTGAAGGTGTTATTAAAACAAAAGGCGAACTGTATAAATACCTTGGGAAGAAAAACGGAACCATTTTCTACAACCGCGATAACACGTACCTGCAAGAACTTGGGAAACCTATTCAGAAAAGAGTCTCCTACGGAACAAATAGCAATGCAAACTTTAAAGGCGAACTCCTTCATTCGCCTCCATTTGTAAACTTAAAGGCAAATTTTGCCAAGGGGGTTTTATACATCAACACAAAACTAATTGGCGATTATAATTTTGAAAATGTGTTGGCCGCCGTTTGTATTGGAAATTATTTTGAGATTGATCCGCTTAAAATTCAAAGTGCCATAAAAAACTACGAGCCCAGAAACAGCCGTTCGCAGCTGATTGTCAGAAACGGCCTCCGGATTATTATGGATGCCTACAATGCAAATCCGACAAGTATGAAAGCGGCACTCGAAAGTTTTGCTGCAAACAATGTGGCTTCATCTTATCTTATTTTGGGAGATATGCTTGAGTTGGGTAAATATTCAGAAGATGAACATCTTTCAATCCTGCAGAAAATCACCGAAAAAGAGTTTCAAAACGTTTTTCTTGTGGGAAAAGAATTCTCAAAAGCGAATGTGCATTTTAGTTTTCCAAGTTTTAATAAAGTAGAAGACCTTTGCACGATTCTCGAAAAAGAACCCATAAAAAACGGGAATATTCTAATAAAAGGTTCCCGCGGGATAAAACTCGAAAAAGTACTGGAGTACCTGTAGGGTGCCCGGGCTACTCATACAAACGCAGCCTGTTTTCCAGATGCTGAATGGTTTGTTGTAATTTGTCCATACGTTTTAACATTTGGGTAATTACATCAATCCCTTCCATGTTTACCTGCAGGTCGAAATGCAGCCTGATAATTTGCTCCAAAACAGGTAATTGCTCCACATACATAAACTTCTCGCTTTCTTTGAATACAAATTCAATTAACTGGCACGATTCCACGCGCTCCATAAAACCGTCATCCAGGTTATGGTGGATTTTCACCTGTTTTATACTTACTAATTCATTGCTTGTCATGCTTATGCCATTTTTGAAAGTTTTGTAAAAAGCTCGCGCTGTTCGGTTGTTAAATGTGCCGGAATACTTACTTTGTAAGTAATATACAGATCTCCATGCTGGCTTTCGTTTTTATAAACCGGGAAACCTTTCCCTTTCAGGCGCACTACCGCACCATTTTGAGTACCTTCTTTTACCTTTAATTTTACTTTGTCGGCAAATGTGTCAACCACAACCTCGCCCCCCAGCACAGCAGTGTATAAATCAATGTTTTGTTCAGTATATAAATTGGCCCCGTCGCGTTTAAATTTTGGGTCGGGCACAATGTCGAACTTAATAAATAAATCGCCTTTGGGGCCGCCGTTTACTCCCGGGCTTCCATAACCTTTTATTTTTATAGTTTGTCCGTTTTCGATACCTGCCGGAATGGTTATTCTTATTTTTTCGCCATTTACCACTACATGTTTTCCGGTGGTGTAAACATCACGTTCGGTAAGTTGTAACGAAGCATTATAATCGTGGCCGCGAAATTTAGCAGATCGTCTTCCTGCCCCCTGTGCCCCACCAAACATGGAGTTAAAAAAGTCGGAAAAATCACTTTCTTCAAAATCTCCCGATGAATAATGCCGGTAATTGTTTCCGCCAAAATTACCCTGCTCCCGGGCTCCCTGGTAAGCACCCTGCTTTTTGGCCTCTTCAAAAGCATCGGCATGTTTCCAGTCTTTGCCATACTCGTCGTACTTTTTACGTTTTTCAGGATCGCTCAATACCTCGTTGGCTTCGTTTATTTGCTGAAATTTGTGCTTGGCACCTTCATCGTTTTGGTTAACATCTGGATGGTACTTACGCGCCAATTTACGATAAGCCTTTTTTACATCGGCTTGCGTTGCAGTTTTGTCAATTCCCAACGTTTCGTAATAATCAATAAAACTGCTTATCTCCTTGGGTCAAGTTGTTTTTGTAATATCATTAAATGTAACTGGTGCTGTATCTACGGCTTGTTGCATCAAGCGATAAAATAGTTTTCCTCGGTATGTTGATAGCT
>JBKEDN010000019.1:0-8016 GCA_047975435.1 Draconibacterium sp.
AGCTAATAGCAAGGGGCATCAAGCTGAAAAAAGAAGCCGATGTTTATGTAGATGACGATTGGTTCTACGAAACGTCAGGTATTCCGAAACCCGAGAAACAACCCGAGCCAAAACCGGAACCGAAACCAGATCCTGAGCCGGAACCAAAACCGGAACCCGAGCCAAAGCCGAAACCAAAAGCTAAAAAGAAAGGGCTCAGGCTTTTTTCGCGAGAGCCCCGCGGAGATCGGGGCAACAACCGGTTTCTGGACGAGCTTGAGGCGTTTTATCACGGGAAGCATTGAGCTAAGCGACGATTACTCCATAAACATAAGCCAGCTGGTTAACGAGGCGCTGAAAGAGATTTACGGCGGCGATACGCAGCCGGTTAACCCGCGCCTGTTCGATATTACCAACAACGCCATCCAGAACGCTTTCTCTGTTGAGTTCGACACCAACGGCTGGGGGCAGGGCAACCCCGAGTTTGTTGACGAGTTCAGAACAAACGGTGCCGTGTTTGCTGCCTTTAAAAACCACCAGCAAACAAAAGACATTGTGGCACTGCTTACCGATGAAAACGGAAACCAGCGCAGTTTCTACGAGTTTAAAAAGCTCGCTCTGCAAGTGTCGGAAGATTACAACGTAAGGTATTTGCAAACCGAGTACAACACCGCTACCCGTTCGGCAAGGGCGGCCATAAACTTCCGCAATTACCTGAAAAACGAAAAGGTTTATCCGAACCTGGAGTACCTCGAAAGCATGGCAAGCCATAAGCGCGAAGCGCATTTGCATTACGTGGGCACGGTATTGCCCATCCGCCACGCTTGGTGGGACACCCACATGCCTCCAAGCGGATGGAACTGCCAGTGCCGGGTACGCCCATCGCGCAAACAGCCCACCGAAGTACCTACCGACGAACTGGTGCCGCCGGTATTTGCCAACAACCCCGGAAGCTCGGCAAAATTTATAAAAACGGAAGAAACTCCGTACTATAAAAATACCGATGCCGATTTGCGCCAGCAGATTGAAGACCTGGCAAAACGTGCCGAACGTATCAGGCAACAGCTCGAAGAACTGGAGCTTAAACGCCGGGTGTTTAAAAGTGGCGGGTACATCGATGTCCCTAAAACCGGGCAAAACAAAAACGAGGAGAAAGAAAACCTGAGTGTTTATGGTTTGCTTGCTAAGAAATACGGCGAAAAGTACGCCCTGGTAACTCCCGACAATGCTTCCGGAATGAAAACGCCCGATGCGGTAAACCTGAAAAAGTACGTTTATTCCGACCTGAAAACACAAACAATCGGGTCGGTGAAAAACGTGATCCAGAACGGAACAAAGGAAGCTTCGAAACAAAAAGCCAGCGAAGTGGTGATAAAACTGGTTCGCCCGACATCGTACAAAGAAGTGAAAGACGGGCTTAAAGCTACGTTCCAGAAAAACCGGAACCGGGGAATTAAAGAGGTGCTTATTGTTTACAACGACGGTAGTTTAAGGCGTTACACTCAACCTGTTTTCTAGGCCAAATTTATCGTTCATGATGTTGAGTCCAACACCAACGGCTTCATTTTTAAGGGGTGAATGAAAAGAAAATGATTCAGTTAGAGGCGATCGGTTAATACCCGCCCACTGCTTTCTTACTAAGGTGGTAAACCCTATTTTCTCCCACATTCCAGCATAAGCAGGGTTAATAACCTGTCCATTATACATGTAGGAAGTTAAAATGGGTTCTTGTTGCGCACCACAATGAAGTGAAATTAGCAAGACAAAAACTCCTAATACAACAATTCTTTTTATGACGATACCAATATCTCTGATTACAACATTGGCAAACTACGAATAATTATCAACATTAACAATCGTTAACACTAGAAAAAGATATTCACAAATACCCTTTGAAATCAATATATTCAGAATACCGGCTGTTAATCTTTCCCAAATTGGGAATTGTTAATAACTACGCATGCACACAATAAATCAGAAAATGGAAGTTAAAAGATGTTTTTCTCTTCTAATTAAACAGAATTATTGGGCTGCGAGGATAGTGTAAAATATACACCAAGGAAGACATCCAGTACAAATATCTTCTAAATATCAACTACTTAGAAACAAAATTTCAAAAAAACAGATTATTCCACAGCCTTGTTTTTCACGGCGTTAAATACCCGGAAGAAATTACCTCCCCACACCTTGGCTATTTCTTCGCTGGTGTAACCCCTTGTTAACATTTCTTTTGTTATGCGGGGAAATTCGCTTACATCTACACAATCTTTAATACCGCCTCCGCCATCAAAATCGGAGCCGATGCCAACAAAGTCGATGCCAACGAGATTCTTCACATAATCGATGTGATCAACAAAATCAGCAACTGTTGGCAAATCTTTTGGGTATTTTTCATCCAGGCTTCTCCATTCTTCACGAACTCCTGCCTTGGCCTCATCACTCATGGTCTCCCATTCTTTCGAAGCAAATTTATCCCGAAGCTCTTGTTCCTTCTGATACCGAACGGTGCTTGTATCGGGATCTTTGATATAATCGTCGAGCATACAAATCTGAATTACGCCCCCTTTTTCAGCCAGCGCCTTGATCATGTCGTCGCTCATATTGCGGGGATGATGCGCAATGGAACGCACACTGGAATGAGAAGCAATTACCGGGGCAGAGCTTAATTCAACCACATCATAAAACGACTTATCCGAAATGTGGGAAACATCCACCATCATTCCCAGGCGGTTCATCTCTTTTACCACTTTTTTCCCAAACCCACTCAAGCCATTATGCTCTGCACCTTTTTTATCGGTTGATGAGTCACAGATATCGTTGTTTGATGAATGACAAAGCGTAATGTAGCGTACTCCTTTTTTATAAAACTCTTCTACCCTCGAAAGCTCAGTCCCGATCGGAAACCCGTTTTCCATACCAATATAAATCGCTCTTTTCCCTTCGGAAGCAATCCGAACCACATCCTCGGGCTCGGTTGCCACTTCAGCCAGATCAGGATTTTGATTGCACACTTCATAGGTTTTGTCAATCATCCGGTTTGCCATATCGTAAGCAGCCTGCGTATTTTTGGCAGTACGCTCTCGCTGTCCGGTAAAGGCAGCAAAAAACATGGCATCCAAGCCGCCTTCTTTCATTCGCGGAAAATCAACCCAGCTTTTGGGAGGTTTATTTCGCACCGACACATCAAACTCATCCTCCAACAACGCCATGGGCGTATCGCAATGCGTATCAACAGTGATGGCCTTATTATGAATTTTCATTACTTTTTTATCATAGCTCTCCCCTTTTGCAATCGGATGTGTCAGCAATCCCCCTATCGCCAATACAAAAAACACTGACTTTCTCATTTTTGCATTCTTTCATTTAAAACACAATTATACCAATTTGTTTCAAAAGCAACGCAAATACAGGCAAGAAGTTCCTATTCCTTTAAAAATACACACATTATTTTACCTTACCATTAATTTGCCAACTCTAAATATCAGACCTGTTTAAATACTCCCCAACTCCATCCTTTCCCCATTCTGAAAGATTTGACGGCTTTTGTAAAATTCGTAAAATTCCGGCTCCCGGCACAAAATTTCTTATATATTACCCACTCTTAACAGAAGCAAAACTGAAAAGAAAGAAACACATAGCAAAGTGGTGGATGCTTCCCATACTGGCATTTGGCTTTTGGGGACTTACCGAAGTAGCTGCAAACAATCCCGGTTTGGTTGAGAACTTTTATTCAAAGAGTATCTATCCTTTTATTGCCAGCTTTCTTTCAACCGTAAGCTTCCTGCTTCCTTTATCAATTGATGACCTGTTTTACATAGCGTTACTTACCTTAATCCCGGTATTAACGGTACTACTTATTATCCGGAAAATTACATTTCGATTTACCGGGAAACTCATCGTCAATCTTTTTGCCGGAGTTTACATTGCCTTTTATTCTCTTTGGGGATTTAACTATTACCGCGAAGATTTAAACGACCGTCTCGGTATCAAAAAACAGCAAGCCGACAAAGAACATTTTCTTTTGTTTGTTGACAAGCTGATTGACAATACAAACCAGGACTACTGCACTTTGGACAATTTTTCGCGCGAAGAGGTTGATTCGCTGGTGGAAGACTCCTATCAACAGCTTGCTCCAGTATTGCAAATCAAGTACCCTGCAGGAAAAAGAAAAGACAAATCGATCACTTTTAGTCACTTTTTTGCGCAATCGGGTATCTCCGGTTACTTTGGCCCTTTTTTTAACGAAGTTCATGTAAACAGAAAGGTGTTGCCACTGGAATATCCGGTAGTGCTGGCGCACGAAAAAGCGCATCAGTTTGGGATAACCAGCGAAGCCGAAGCCAACTTTTATGCCTGGCTGGTTTGCTCGCAAAGTACATCGAAGCAACTGAACTATACCGCCGGTTTGTACCTGTTACAACATTTTCTGCGGCAAGCTTACCGACTGAAAGAATACCCCGGCTTAACAGCAAAAATCAGTCAACCGGTAAAAACCGATTTTAACCGGATCCGGCAACACTGGCAGGAACTTCGGAATGAAAAACTCGATCACGCTGCTTCAACAGTTAACAATGCGTACCTAAAAACAAACAAGGTAGAAGCCGGAATTCAGGATTACAGCGGTGTAGTAAAATTAGTGTTAGATTTCTCGCTCGACAGTACCTTTCAAAAAAGTCATTCTTTACAGCTTCCTGAATAATCCTATTTTTACAGAAATTTTTTTAGCATGAAACTCACAGCTATTTCTGCCGGAAACTTTCACTGCGATGGAGGAGCTCTTTTTGGGGTTATCCCAAAAGTTTTGTGGAGCAAAGTTTATCCGTGTGACGAAAATAATTTCACAAAGCTCGCACTTCGCTGCCTGCTGGTTGAAACAAAGAGCCGGAAAATTTTAATAGAAACCGGGATTGGCAATCACTATCCCGAAAAGCACCTGCAAAACAATGGCGTAAGTGCTGTAAACGAACTGGAGAAATCGCTAGCAAACGCGGGAGTTTCTGTTTCCGATATTACAGATGTATTTTTTACTCATCTCCATTGGGATCATTGTACCGGAGCCGTCGGAAACACAAAAAACGGATACAAACTGATTTTCCCCAACGCCACACACTGGTGCAGTCAAACACAGTGGGAACATACCAAAATATCCAATCCGCGCGAACGGGCAGCATTTAATTATGAAGTACTTGATTTCCTGCATCAGTCAGGGCAACTCCGGCTGGTAGAAAACGAAGGAGAACTTTTCCCCGGATTTGAGGTACGCTTTTTTGATGGGCATACTCCCGGCCAGATGATTCCGCTTATAAATACCGGGAAAAAAACTTTTGCTTACATGTCGGATTTAATTCCGACCGCAGCCAATATTCCACTGTTGTGGATTGCTGCTTACGACCTGGATCCGGTTAAAGTAATGAGCGAAAAGCAAAATTTTTTAAAGGAAGCGGCTGCCAACAACTACATTTTATTTTTTGAACACGATTATTACAACGAGTGCGCAAGCGTTGAGCAAACAGGGAAAGGAATTGCATTAAAAGAAAAACCCAGGCTAAAAGACCTCATCTGAAAGCCGGTGGCAGAAGCGCACTGCAAACCTGTTCTGTCCTGAAAACTATTTTACCAATTCTTTGGTTGACAGCAATCCACAGGCCGCGTAAATATCCTCCCCGCGTGAAGCCCGGACAGTGGTCAATATCCCCTTATTATTTAGTGCATCTTTAAAGCGCTGAATGGTTGTATCATCGGGGCTTTTCAGCGGCGTTCCGGGTACCGGGTGAAAACGAATCAGGTTGATCCGGCATTTCAAACCGCTTAACAAACGCGCCAGTTCATTAACGTGTTCCAACGAATCGTTGAGATTTTCAAAAACAATATACTCAAACGACACACGGCGCTGACGGCCAAAATCCCAGCTTTTTATTTCTTCTACTACCTGCTCAACCGGATATGCCACCTGCACCGGCATCAGCTTCTGTCGTTCTTCATGAAAAGGTGTGTGCAGACTCACGGCCAAATGGGCATTGCTTTTTTCGAGAAAAGTTAGCATGCCCGGAATAATACCAATGGTCGAAACGGTAACCCGGCGCGGGCTCATTGCAAAACCCCAGTCTGACGTAAGAATTTCGAGGCTTTTCAGCACTTCCTCCAAATTATCAAAAGGCTCGCCCATACCCATGTAAACAATGTTGCTTACTTCGTTTACTTCATCAATGCTTCGGATTTGATTTACAATCTCTCCGGCCGAAAGCTGCCCCTGAAAACCCTGTTTGGCCGTAAAACAAAACAAACAGCCCATTTTACAGCCTACCTGCGAACTTACGCAAACCGTTTTCCGGTCGCGCTCCGGAATCATGGCCGTTTCAATAAATTTATTCTTAATAGTTGGAAACAAGTATTTTTTGGTACCGTCAACACTGGCCAGCACTTTTGTGTAAGCCGTCAAACCGTATTCGAAACGTTCGTTTAACAGTTCACGTGTTTTAAGCGAAAGGTTGGTCATCTCGTCAATCGACGAAACCTGCTTTTTATACAACCAATCCGTGATCTGTTTTGCTGTAAATTTTGGGAACCCCAATTCCAGCACAATCTCCTGCAGCTCTTTCAATGTTTTACCAAACAAGCGTTCTTTCATCCTAAGCCATTATTTATACCACACAAAATATTATAACACGAAAACCTCTCTTCCAACCTCCATCATCGCGCCTTACGCTCGTGTTATTCCTTAATAAATTACGGCAAAGATACGCTTTCTTTTGAAGAGAAAAGGGAAAGACAAATTGACACAATACAATCAAATTACAGTGCACTTTATTGTCCTATTGTACGTTTTGCAACCAAAGTAAACAAAAACGAAAAATATTCAAGAAAAAATTAACAATAATTTGAAAATCAGAAACACCTGACAACGTGGAAATTAGAATATTCTAATTAAGAATCAAATAAGATTTTATTACAATTGCCGACTTTTAGTGAGTAGGTTTTTTGAATTTAAGCGTATTAATACAGAAAATAAACATTAATGAAAGATAACAACAAAAATATATTGTCTTCATTCAAAAACTTAATCTATTTTTTTAAAAAGAATGAAATTTCAACTCCGACAGAAGAAAAACATCGGTTTTGGAACAAAATAATACAAACTGCTGCCCGTAAAAAAAGACAGCAAAGATACCGTATTTACACCACACTTGCTGCCGCAGCAGTATTAACCGCCGCAATTATCTGGTTCCAGGTTTTCCGCTCCCCCGTATCAGAACAGAAATTAAACACCATTGTTGCAGAGGTCCCTGTCTCCAAACAAACTTCTGACATTATTATTATGGTTTCCGACAGCAATGAAATCCGGGTGGATAAGGACACGGCGGTTGTCAATTATTCGAGGAGTGGGGAAATCACCGTTAACAACCAGGCCATAACACCCCAAAAGGAGGTTAAACAGGCAGAGAAAATCGCCTACAATCAAATCATTGTTCCGGGGGGTAAACGTACAATGCTTACCTTGTCTGATTCTACAAAAATCTGGATCAACAGTGGAAGCCGCATCATTTTTCCACAAAAATTTGAGGCGAAGCAACGAAAAATATTTGTAGAAGGAGAAGCTTATCTTGAAGTATCTAAAAACCCGCAACGGCCATTTATTGTGGAAACTCCGGCAAAATTTGACATTGAAGTACTCGGGACATCATTTAATGTATGTACCTATGCCGGGCTAAAACATGCAACAGTAGTGCTGGCCGAAGGTAAAATTAACCTCGTGGGAGAAAACAAACAGCACAGGATATTAGCACCCAATCAACTCATTCAAATCGACAAAAACGGCTTAATGGGAGAAATTGTCCCGGTGGATGCCAGCGAATACACCAGCTGGACAAAAGGCTTACTGGCTTTAAACTCGCAGCCTTTTAACGAAGTAATGGAACGCTTACAAATTTATTTCGGCGTTACCATAAAAATGGATGAAAATCTCAATAAAAAGATATCCGGTGAACTGGAATTAAAAGATAAACTCGAAGATATACTCTCGGGCTTACAAAACATTTT